>NZ_CP023318.1 GCF_009497655.1 Priestia megaterium
ATTTCTTCTAATAGAAATAAGCAATTAGAAAAGACCCTGTATAAATTAAGATACAGGGCTCTTCTAAAATTTCGTATATTGTTCAAATTATTTATAGGGTTATAAATCAATATAGTGAAAACTTAAATAAGAAGAATATCTTCTAGGTGAGAAATACCTAGGAACTAATTGTAATAAGGGAGAATGTTAACATTAAACAAGTGCATTGCCCATAACCCATCAAACCAACTCTAAAGTTTTCCCGATTATTACTATCATATAGGGGAAGGAATACAAATTATTATTTAAAACTAGGTTAAAAAAACCCTATATCTAGAGAGATGAAGAATTTTTCTTTTTATCTCCTATACTAAACTTCTTTCATTGTTAATTTCCGAAGGATCGAGAATATTGTTTTGTAGAAAAAGGAGTTTGCTCAACTCTACTGTTCCGTTAGTTGAACAAGATTATTGTTATCATCCTAATTTTAACATAAGTTTTCTAACATTTGGTTTACTGTTGTGGAGCTTATATCAAATTTTCCCACACCAAAAAAGCAATTTGACATACATTTTGTTTTTTCTTCCTTTTATATTAACTTATATTAATAAAAACGTTTATAAACGTATGTGTGTTTTAGAATACGTTCGTAATGTGTTTTTAAACTTAAATGAACAATAAGAATGATAGATCTTCTATTCAAAATCAAGGTTCGTAAAAGTATATTTTACGAACCTTTAAACACACTTTAAACTAAACTTCATTCCAAGTTACTTCTTCCCCGTAGTTAAATGGCTTACACTTTCACCTCTTTTACTACATATGCAAACCAAAATATAATAGTGATTACTGAAGCAATGAATAACTGAGGATAAGTTAAATATATGGGAATTGCAATTGCTACTAGTACTGTTACACCTGAACCTGCTATTTTATTCTTGGAGAATTTGTATATTAAGTAACCTAATAGAACACTAAGAACTATTACAAAGAGACTAAAAAATACGGTTATCATAATCGAATACAATATAAACACAACTCCCCCACCTTTTTATTGTAATATATGGTAAATTACTATGAAAAGGAATGAATTTCAACAATAAAGAGGTTTATTTCTTTTTTATCTGCACTTGGGCTGCTTATTCCAAGTGCTATTAACGCATCACATGCACTCTTAGGAATAAGTAATTTATTAAATTTTGTCTAAAGTAAGATCTACTATATTCTTAGAGTAGCTTATTAAAGTTAAAGGAGATTGTTTTATATGTTTAGTCAAAAAAGAACATATCAAATATTAACAGCTATTGTTGGAGTTTCATTTGTCATCTATAACTACACATTAAAATCTAACGTAAGTGAAGCGACTGACTCCTATATTATTTTTCCTATTAGTATTACATTGCTTTTATTTTTTGCCTTTATGTACATTAAATTAGATAAAAAAAGTGATTGAAAACGCTACTTTTTTTATGCATTCTTAGAACATTCACCTTTATTACAAACCTTATAATATCAAGATTTCATAAAAAGTTGCATACTCCAGTTTGGGCGACAGGCTTAAAGCCCTTGATACATAAGAAGTCCTTTTTTCCATGTCTACCGGAAAGAGACATTATGTTAACTAACTTTGTATATCATATACATCAACTTTTTGCATTTATTTGATAAAATACTATAAATGCCTAATTTCAATGATGGATTAATGGGAGGTGAATGTAATGAATGAGCCGATTGTCAGTGAATTAATAAATAAACTTTCTCTATTGTCACCTGACAAAGAGTACGCTGAATTAGCAGTTGATTTAAATGATATTTGTGAAAGTAGTGAAAAACTTAAGTTATTAATCAAGCACTTATGTCATTCTTCTCTAGACAAGGAAACGCTAATAGATCAGTTAATGGAAATAGAATTAGAACTTGACCATATCAATTGGCATTATAAAAGTTTGAAAAAAGAGTTAAAATCAATAACCCCATAAAAAACAAAAAAGAGGCAAACTAATTTGTCTCTTTTTTTGTTCTTAGAAGATGGATTATGTTAAGTGTAATTAGAGAGAATAGGGACTCTAGCTTCTTATAAAAGAAAGGTTAGAATCCCTTTTTTATTTGTTTAAGATGGTACTTTCTTTGAACTTCTGGAGACTTTCTTTGCTGCAAAAGAAAAAGCATCTGGAACATAGAAAATAACACTTAAGATTCCTCTCATAGCTAACTTAGTCATTGAAAAAGCTAGTTCCATCATTCATTCCCTCCTTTTCATTACATATTTTATCATAATTTACCGAAAATTCTTTATATATACAGTTCCTATAACGCACATTATGTTGATTAGCTTTTGATTTAGTAGATAGTTATTACCTATTATTCAATTTAATGGTATAATGTGGTTTTGTCATTTTAGAATAGATTGGTGTTGAAATAGCTTTAATGGGTTTAATTTCTTTATATGTAGAAAATATGCTGGGGTATATCTTAGCTACATTACCCTTTTATGTAGGGTTCCGTTTTATCTTTTTAAAAAAGAAAAGAAAGATAACATCTTTCAAAAAAGAACTTATTTTAGGTTTGTTTGTATTATATCTTGTTGGTTTAGCATCTCAAACCATTGTTCCAAATTGGAATGCGGGTATTGTTACAGATACTGGAGAACCTTTTTTTGATATTTATTTTACAAATGAGCTTTCTCATGTAAATATCGTACCTTTTCATACCCTTTACGAATACTTCTTTCAAACAAATACAAATGTCGATGAATGGAACAGTGTATCGCTTTTAAATTTAACTGCAAATGTCATGTTATTTTTACCTTTAGGCTTTTTTGTAGCCCTTATTTGGAGAAAATATCACTCAATTAAAAAAGTAACAATCTTAGGTTTATCTGTTACATGTTTAATTGAATTTATTCAATATTTTATAGGTCGTAGCTCAGATATTGATGATGTTCTACTCAACACATTTGGCACAGTTATAGGTTATGTGATTCTTTTACTCATTCAATATTGGATAAGTAACCCAGTAAAACAAACAAAGGCGACTATGTAGTTAGTTGCCTTTGTTTGTTCTTATAAGTGGTATCATGTGAACTAAAATGTTATGTAGTATATAGGTTACGAGTTATTTAATACTCATTTGTATATAAAACTTGACCATCTTTTATGACTGAGACCTGGACAGAATCTCTCGATACTTCAGGAGTTTTTTTTTCTGAAAGAATATATCCTTTTTGATCTAGAGATATTTTTTTTCTTACTTTTGTTCCGTCTTCAAATTCCATTTCTATATATTTCCCTTCTTGAATTAATTTATTGTTTGTAATATATACACCAAGATATGGAACCCCTGATAAGGCTCCTGTAACTTGTATGGGCAGCGTTTTATCTATGGGTACTTCCACTCCTTTGTATTCTTTAATTCCTTTTCTACTTTTTGTAAGTATGTAAGTGCCTAGTTTAGTATCATTTTTATATAAAATAAGGGTATGAGGATCGAGCTTGGATTTAACATTCTCCTCTTTAAGAATAGATAAGTTATATTTTCTTTTATCTTCTATAAAATCATTAATTTCTCTCTTAGATAGCATCTTATAATTGGTACTGCTATATAAAAAATAACTACTAAAACCTATTATTATTAATAAACTTAGTAAAACTAATTTCAGATTACGGTATAAAGCCATATTTGTTTTCCCCTTTACCATGTCATTAAAACACACCCATATTTTAACATATAAGAAGGAGATAAGTTCTTATAATTTCGATTATGTTAACCTTAGTAAATATATAGAAAAGGTGAGATGAATATTGGAAAGCCAGCTAACTAAACAAAATCTGATAAATAAATTAGATAACGTTCTTAAAGAAAATATGTCTAGAGAGCAATTTAATTACTGGGCCTATAAATGGGTTCAAAATCTAGATAGTAGAAATAGACTTTCTTCTGAGGAGGATAAACTACATGAATACCTTATTTTCTTGCTATGTATTGATTTAGAAATTGAACCGAATATATACTTTCATGAAGATATAGAAATACAAGAATGGATTGAAAAAATAACACTAGGCATTCCATTAACTTAATATAGGTATTTCAATGATTGCTTATAACGAACTTCAGGTAACTAAGGGAGGGTTTTTCATAAGTTCTTATGAATATCAATCAGTAATGAATAACACTAAATGGCAGGAAATTAGAAATGCAATGAACGATTGTCCTATAAATACAATTTGGAGAACACAGGATTTAAAAACTAAGTATATAAGTAATTGGGATGGAGATTGGTTTTATCATTTCAAAGGTAGCTATAAAAACATTGAGTGGTTAGAAATAAAGGTCGAAAATTTAGAAGAGAAGGATCAGGTGATAAATATACTTAGAACAATTAACATACCAGGAGAAACAAAAGGTGATGTTATAAAAGTTTATGGCTACGTTCAAAACAATAATCCTATAGATTATTTATAATAGTTAATGGTTCTGATAATCCATTTTATGGTAACTAGAAGACTATAGTATATAGGCTGTATTAGGGAAGAAAAGAGTAAGGAGTGCTAAAGTGTCTGTTGAAAGAGATAATATGATTAATTCTTTAAGAAAAAATGTTATTCCTACTTTGAGAGATCGTGGTTTTAAAGGTTCCTTTCCTCATTTTTATCGAAAACTGGAGAATCGTGTTGATTTGTTAATGTTTCAATTTAGTGCTTGGGGTGGAGTGCTCTACGTAGAGGTTTCTAAATGTTCTCCAGAAGGTCATATAGATGTATCTGAAACGTTTTATACACCTAGCAAGGTAAAGGTCTATAATATTGATACCGCCTATAGACAAAGGTTAGGAAAAGAAATAGATGAAATGTTTAAATTTAATAAAGATAACACAAAAGTGATTTCATTGAACGTGAGAGAATCATTGAAAGAAGGGGAAGAATGGTGGAATTCTTCTGCTAATTGGTGGGTTTAATATACATAATTAAGTAACGATAAGAGTTGTTGTGTACACTTAAGTTGTATATGATATTCATAGTTATAAGTGCTTAAAAGGTGGGGATATTGTATGAAAGATAATTTGATAAAGAAGATATATGAACAGGGCTATCCTAATGCACAAACTGCACCTTTAGTGTCTCTAGAAGAGTTTTTTAAAGGTAATGAAGATGAAGGTTCTATTGGCTGTAATCTTATGGACCATCCAGGAATTGATACTTTTTATTCTGTTTTACTGGAAATTAAAAGTAAGCCAAGTGTACAAGACGTACTTGTTGAAATTATGGAAGTGGAAGACGAGGAATATTGGCCATTTTCTGAAAGAATATATATCCTATCAAGTGCTAATCCCGAAGAAATAGAGGAATGGGTTAAAATCTTAGAACCTGACGAAATAGAAGAAGGTTATATGTTTGGTCCCCCCCCTATTGCTCCAGAGTTGTATCCTAATCATAAAGTGTTTGGAGTTTGGTGGGATTGATAAATAAAGCTTTATCTAGTGCTTACGAAACTGGTTCTTTTTATGAAGGCAATATGGACTTTAGAGAATCAATTTTTAATTTAGAGCCAAAATTGATAGAACTCGATGATCTTGAAACTTTGAAGTATTTATATTTCAAAATAAAGGACATTTCTCTACGTCATAAATTACTCTTGGTGTTACGAGATATCTATAATTCTCAGCTTGGTGGATTTTTTCAAAAGGCCTATAAGAAAGAGCGAGATTTAGAAATGAAATTAATAGCTGTACGTGGTTTAGTGAAATACGTTGAAGAACATCAAATAAGTAAAATTATGAATCATTTCATGAAAATCTTGATAAAGAGGCCTGAACACACTCCTTACAATTATAAAGAATATGAATATTTGCGTTCACCAAGTGGATTACCTTATCTAATTAAGGAATATAATTATAACTGCTTTCATCAAGTATTAGAGCAAGTAGAAAAACAGTATGAAGCTATGCCCTTCCAGTTTAAGAATCATTATACGTACTATGAAAATGATAACATAGTCGAACTACGAAGCCCTGATGAGACTAATCAAATGATTGAAGACTTCTTTAAAATAAATTAACTTCTAAAAGACGTTAGGCTAATGTTCTAACGTCTTTTGTTATCTAGGAGCCACATTATATGAACTAACTTTGTATATCCTGTGCATATGAAAAATACAATTTGAAGAACAAACAAGTTCTCTAACGTTTTTATTTGCCTATTATCCTTCAATCTTCAGAACCTTGACCTCATCTTTTACGGAAAATGTGATAACTACAGATCCTTCAGGTGGATTATGAGGACCTGTAAACGTATCATATTTCACCTTCACTATGAAATCATAGTTTGAGAA
The DNA here is from genome assembly GCF_009497655.1 of Priestia megaterium. NCBI lineage: Bacteria > Bacillati > Bacillota > Bacilli > Caryophanales > Bacillaceae > Priestia > Priestia megaterium. The sequence continues at coordinate 6,307 of NZ_CP023318.1, forward strand.
TCCACCGGATACACGCTTCACGCTCAAAATATCTGCATTCCACAAACTATAGCTACGATCAGGGTATTTCGTCCGAATTGCTTTGTCCGCATAGGGATTCAATAACATCAAAAAGGCATCATAGAAATCTGTATGCTGCTGCTTGATAGACGGTTGAGGAGCAGCTTCTGTATATGTGGTACCTATACCTCCTCCTGTTAACCATATGGCAAAAGCCGTAGCGACTAGCAATTGTCTCATATGTTATCCTCCTCGTACTTATTTCAGCTAGTTTCCCCATAAGGACATGAATGATACGAATCGTCTAAAAGAAGGATTTACGTAAATTAGAAATGAATATCCTCTATATAAAGTCGATGTTAAAAATAGGAGTAATGAAAGGAATTTACGTATTTCGAAACAGAACAAAGGACGGGCTCTCCTCATGAATATGGACTAAACAGAGCAGCCTGAAAGGAATGATAAAATGAGATTTAAATACTATCGGAACCTGAATCAACATGAAACCTATGTAACAACAAAAAAACAGCTTAAGAATCACTTTTCGTCCCTTACTGACTTAGATATTTTATTTGGGTTAACCAGACAGTTTGAATGGGATAGCAGGTGTCCTCAACATCCAAAGATAACCGGACTAGTAGTGGCGGAAGCCTCAGTACATAGAGATAGAACCCTGGACCTTTCATTCTTTCCAATAGCACGCAATACCTATTCTGAAGTTGCATATGAAGAATTTAATCATGATATATTGGCTGATTTACAAAGATGGGTAGGGGAACAGATAGAGAAACCTGATACAGCCATTGTAGGTGTTGAACAACTAGTTGTTGAATGGGTAGAAAATAAATATTTGTTACATCATGTAACATTTTTATAATTGACAACACACCTAGGTAAAATCATGATATTTTAGAGATAAATGCATGGGTAGGTGAGAAAATGATTAATTGGCATTGGGAGAAAGTTGATACCTTAGAGTGTCAAGGAAAATGGAATGAAGCAAAGGATTACATGTATGAAGAATGGAGAAAAGATTCTCTTAACGTCAAGAAATATCTTCGATTAAGTTTTTTGTGTTGGTATATAGTGGTCGAATCTGGCTGCCTTAATGATCCTAAAATCAATAGTGAAGAATATGAAAATATATTGTTAGAAATTAAGGATTTTGGTTTTAAGAATTTTGGCCAAGACTCTGAATTTTTATGGATTTATGGATATATGGTGTCTCTCTTCCCTTACTATTTTGGAGAATACGAGGAATGGGAAGAAAAGGGCCAACAAATGATTTACGAGGCTCATCAGTTAAGGCCGCAAGATTCTATTATAAAGCTTGTTTATATACGTGGTTTGCCGTCCTCTGTAATACCTGGAATTAAAGATTTAGAACGAACTGTAAATGAAGCTTTATCTTTAAGGTTTAAAGGGAATGGGCAGTTACAAAGGTACTTTAAAGAAGTGCTGAAATGTAAAATTTAAAAAAGAAGAACATTAATAAATTAAAACGTTCTTTTTTATGCCAATCAAACGTTTTATGTTAAATAGATATGAACATCGCATACATGAGATAATATGAGAAAACATAATAAAAAGAGGATATGCATGAAACCTAAGGAACTTCTTAAAATTTATATTGAAACTGAATTAGTCGACATATTAGAGCCTTTAGGGTTCAAGTATGCTAAAAGTGGGCCAAAATTCTCTAGAAAAACAGGACCGTTCACCTTGAGCGTTAGTTTTTGTATTAGTAAGTATAGTTCGGAGGATTATTGCATTTTTTGGAGTGAATGGAGTATTTCATCTAAAGACTATAAAAAGTGGTATAAGAAAATATGGAATACTGAATTAGTAAATGATGTGATTATTGGCAGTTCGGAGTGGAACATACCGAAGTGGTTAGAAAGTGAACATGATTATGTAGTTCTTTCTAATAGTGACGTAGATAAACAGGAGTTTAAAAGGTTTATTCATAATGTTTTGAACGTAGGAATTCCTTATTATGAACAAGTCATAGATTGGAGTACTGCTGCTGATCTAGCTCTACAAGCACCTATCGTATTTTATGGGGAAGTATGTGATTTTTATATAATGGCTAATCAAAAAGAGAAAGCAAAACAAATTCTCGATTATGCTTTAGAAAGAGCTACAGATGAAGATTATGAGGAATTAAAAGCAAGAATGGAAAAGTATTTTAATTAAAATTGACATTAAAGAAAAGCTAGAAATGGAGATCTTTATGAAGAATACTCTTAGTTGTTCTGTAACGATTGATTTAGATGGTGGAGATGGAGAAATTATTGTTTCAGATAGAAAACAAACATTGATCATTTCTATTGGACTTTCTGCTATAACATTGCGCAATTTCTTTTCTGACCTGAGTGATTTATATACATATAAGAAGACTAAATTTAAGTTAGAGCATTATGGAAGTGCTGATTATTATTTATTTGTTAGAGATTCAAACATAATAAGAATTGAGGAAGTAAGGAAACCTGGAGGCAGGGATATATATAAATTTAATCTTATGGACTTTTTCCTTATATTGGAGAAGGAATTCCAGCGATTCTTTGCGAAGTTGAGGAAAGATGGTGTTCTTCCCTTAAGCCAGGGTCAGGATAACTTTATGTACGCTGTAAATCAAGATGTTACGAATTCATTTGCTAGCTTCTCCAAAAACCTAAATAAATAATTGATATATAGAAAAACTCTAGAGTGTAAACTCAAGAGTTTTTTTTATTAGTTAAACTTATTACGTTAAGTAAATACTAAAGTATTTTATTAAAATAATTAGTTTTATCATTTACACTAGATGACGACAAATTGAGCCTTTTTCTATAACTCTCTACAGTCTAAAAAGGTACACCTTTTTAGACTGTGGAAAAAACAATGATATTCAGTCTATTTAATATTAAAAATAAATCTTTTTAGACGTCTTAAAATAAATAGATCTTTTTATACATTTTTGTCCTATACTTAAATTATCTATTATAAACAAGGATGGTTTTCACAATGGGAATTAATTTTGGATATATTCGTGTAAGTACAAATGAACAAAACTTAGATAGACAGTTAGAAGCAATAAAACCTTATTTAACAGATGAAAAATATCTATACAGTGATAAGGCGAGTGGGAAGGACATGGAGCGCGACGGCTTTCAAAATATGCTTAAAGCAATGAGAGAGGGCGACACATTGTATATTAAATCCATTGATCGTCTAGGCCGGAATAAAGCACAAATAAAAAAATATTTAGAGCAGTTTAAAAAAGAAGGAATCCGAATCAAAATTATTGATTTACCTACGACTATGCAAGAGGTACCAGAAGGTCAAGAGTGGGTTATAGACATGATTAATAACATCATTATAGAGGTTTATACATCTATGGCGGAACAAGAGCGAGCAACCATCTTACAGCGCCAACGAGAAGGCATAGCCGTTGCTAAAGCAAAAGGTAAACATCTGGGGCGTCCCATCATTACTTTTCCTAAAGAGTGGGATAGGTTGTATAAAGAATGGCAGTCTGGAACAATCACGGCTGTCGCATTTATGAAGGAAATAGGAATGAAAAAAGCGACGTTTTACAATAAGGTAAAAGCTTATGAGGCAAGGAAGTAATTATGCAGGGAAGAAATGTTAGATTTAAGAAAGAGAGGTATCTTTCTATAAAGTCGTGAGAAAAACCAGCCTTTAGGGACTTAAGGGTTGGTTTTTCTGTTTTATATTATTTTGTAATTAAAGAATTAAATGACATGATTTTCTTTTTAATACATGTTATGGTTTTATTAGAAATCGACTTTCTAATAATCTTCCTTACAACAATCTATTAGGTGGCTTACCTACTGCTTAAATTTAAAACGAAAAAAGACTTTCTCAAATAAGAAAGTCTTCTCCTAGTCTGAATGAATGTACTTGATTAAGGTTAACATTCTCCCTTATTATACGGATTTTCCAGGTGTCTGTCACCTAGAAAACGCCACATTTATTTAGCTTCTTATCATACAGATAATCAGCAAGGCAACAAATAAAATATCGTTAAAGTCTTCATGAAAAAAATGATGATTTGGAGGATTGTAATGACTATTTTAAGAGGAACAAAGGATAATTTTTTCTCACTGATTAAAGAAGGTATAACCTTAGCTTATTTTTCTAACCCCCAGACAGAAGAGTGCCAAACAACTCGAGCAAACTTAGAATCTATAGAGAAGAATATTAAAAAAGATATTAAGTTCGTAGAAATTAATGTGAATGAAGAAAAAAAGGTAGTCGACAAATTCCCAGTCGACATATTCCCGACCCTTATCTTGTTTAAAAATGGAAAAATACTGAAAAGTAAAATTGGAGGACAGCCCAGATCCCAGCTAACACAGTTTATAAGTCCTTTCAACTAAATATTTCACTTTTAATATGTATGTATATCAATCAAGTTAAGTGATTTTTCTTTAAAAGTTTGTTATCATATATCTCGAAGAAACTCATTTCCGGTGAGATAATTTCTTCGAAATCACATAACATGTATTTATCTCTAAGGGTATTAAGGTAATATCTTTTGGATAAACTACTTACAATGCCGAAAGGCATTGACTTTCCTATTCTATTTTAGGTGAAAAAAGCTACTGTTGGTGGAGTCAGTCAGTAGCTTTTTTCTGTTTCTTTTATCTTTTATCTTTTCCTCACTATTTGCCTCCTAACCAAAGTTGAACATAATATATGGCACATACATCATGATTTTTTTCTTAGACGTGAATATTCTTCTCTCTTCCATCTAAAAATAATGAATATTCATAAGGTTTTGGATGTCTAATAAACTAAGTCTTTAGTTTGACTTTTATCCTTGTTCTTGTATAGTCTTATATCTTGGAGGTGACGTGATGAAATGAAGTTTAACAAGAAAAAAATTAACGTCGTAGATATTGATAAAGCTAAAAAAAGCGTCTTTGCTACAGGGGTAGGAAACGCGATGGAATGGTTTGACTTTGGTTTGTATTCATATTTAGCTGTTATCATTAGTCAAAACTTTTTTAGCGCAGTTCAAAATGATCAACTCAAATTAATGTTCACATTTGCCACATTTGCCATTGCCTTCTTAATGCGTCCACTAGGCGGTATTATATTCGGTAAAATTGGAGACAAGTTAGGACGAAAAGTCGTTTTAACCACTACAATTATTTTAATGGCTTTTTCCACATTACTCATCGGATTATTACCTACATATGATCAAATCGGTGTATGGGCACCTATCCTTCTATTAATTGCACGAATCATTCAAGGTTTTTCAACTGGTGGTGAATATGCTGGTGCGATGGTGTATATTGCAGAATCATCTCCAGATAATAAGCGTAATATGCTTGGAAGTGGATTAGAAATTGGTACACTTGTTGGTTATATTCTTGCTTCACTACTCGCTAGCTTACTGTTTATTCTTCTATCAGATAAACAGATGGCCTCATGGGGCTGGAGAATTCCCTTCTTACTCGGGTTACCTTTAGGACTAATTGGTTTTTATTTACGAAGTAGTTTAGGGGAAACACCTATTTTTGAAAATGAAATCTCGAATTCTGAAGATGAAATTGAAGAGGAAAGCTTCCTCTCTATTTTAAAAAATCACAAAAAAGATGTGTTTGTTTGTTTTGTAGCTGTAGCTTTCTTTAACATTACAAACTATATGTTATTATCATACATGCCATCTTACTTAAATGAAATCATTGGTTTATCAAACACAGTGGGTACGGTATTAATTACGGCCATTATGATTATCATGGTGCCACTTGCGCTTATGTTTGGAAAGCTAAGTGATAAAATTGGAAACAAGAAAGTTTTCTTAATTGGTTTAGGTGGGTTAAGCTTACTGTCAGCTTTTTCGTTCTATTTAATCAATTTAAACGGTTTAATCTTTGTTTCAATTGGTATTCTTATTCTAGGTATTTTCCTTGCTACGTATGAAGGGACAATGCCAGGAACACTGCCAACGATGTTCTATACAGATATTCGCTACCGAACATTAGCAATTACGTTTAACGTTTCAGTTTCTATCTTTGGTGGAACGACGCCATTAGTTGCAACATGGTTAGTTCACGCAACAGGCAACCACTTAGCTCCAGCGTTCTATTTAACCATTGTGAGCATCATCGGATTTTTCGTGATTTTGTTCCTGTTTGCGAACACGGCAGGAAAATCACTCAAAGGTTCATATCCAACAGTTTCCTCTAAGAATGAGTACAATGAAGCAGTTGAAAATCCAAAAGATTCATTATGGTGGCACACAGAACAAACTAAAAAAACAACCGAATAAAATTGAAGTGTCTTTCTAAACTATGTTACAATTTAGATGACAAAAGACAAGCTTTAAATAAAAATCTACCTAATTTGCAACCATTAGGTAGATTTTTTATTGTTGAATTCATTTCTTTCATCCTGACTTCTCTTTTTCTTATTACCTCATGTATCCTCTATATAGAGTTAGTTTATATGAATTTGATTATGTTCAGTTTAAATTCTGTCACATCATTAAGTAAATCTAAACACATTTCATTAAAATTAACGTTATTATTTACATACCTTGTAGAAAAACTGCGTATTTGTCGTCAGTTAGTGTAAATGATACAACTAAGATTTTTATAAGTTAGTTTATCTATTTACTTTTATAAATAAAATACATTATTTTTGTATTCCTACTTAAAAATATCTAGTTAAAGACATTGTAAGATTAAATATTTCACTATTTTCCTGTTAGGATAATATAAACAAATCAATGTCTTGAAAGAAAAGTAGAAGATAGATTAGTTATAATAAAAAGCTTAATTATTTACTTCTCATTAATATTGATCCTTGTTACGTATTCTCAATAAGTATTATAGTGCTTTATTTCGTTGTGAAAGAAACAAAAACTCGTTATACTGTATACAAATTAGGGAGGAGTTAGTATGGATAAAAGGCAGCAGTTAATGAGTGAACTTATGGATTTGTGTAATGAAATAATCTGGCGTAATAAACCGGAAGTAGAATTGGCTTTAAAGGACTATAAGTTGAGTGAAATAGAATTAATCGAAAATATTGCTTTAATCCCAAATGCAAATGTAACAAAGCTTGCAGCTGCAAGCTACATGACTCGAGGTGCTATAAGTAAGCTTACTAAGAAGCTAATAGCTAAAAATATGATTGAGAGTTATCAAAGTGTTGAAAATAAAAAGGAAATATATTTTCGCCTAACAACCAATGGACAAAAAATAAATGATGTCCATCAAGAATTACACCAATCTTTTCTTGAACGTGATAAAGAAGTATTTAAGTACATGACCGATGAGGAATTTGACACTATTTTTCGTTTCATTGGTCGATATAGACATCATTTGAAAAATATCACTGAGTAAGTGGTGTTTTTTTATGTTGTTTTATTGTTGACAAGGAAACAATAAAACAATAAACTTGTATTTGTTTCCTTAGAAACAATAAAGTCAAAGGAGAACTATTATGCATACTTCAATAAATAAACATGCCCTAACGTTTGGGCTTATCACGGTCTTCTTAACGGGTCTTGGATTGACTATAGTTAGCCCTGTTTTACCTTTTTTAGTAAGGACTTATACTAGTAGTCCCAGCAGTCAGGCTACTGCAGTGACATTACTTACTTCTATATACGCTCTTTCTGTCTTCTTGGCTGCACCAGTCTTAGGTGCGTTAAGCGATAGATATGGTCGTCGTCCAGTATTAATTGTTAGTCTAATCGGCTCTGCCTTTGGTTATTTTATCTTTGGAATTGGAGGTGCACTTTGGATTCTCTTCATTGGCCGTATCATTGAAGGTTTGACAGGTGGTGAAATTTCAGCGATTTTTGCTTACTTTGCAGACATCACACCTTCAAACGAACGCACTAAGTACTTTGGTTGGATTAGTGCTGTTGTTGGGGTGGGCACTGCTTTGGGTCCTATCATTGGAGGTGCACTTGCGACTTTTGGAAACAGTGTTCCTATGTATGCTGGTACGGTTATTACATTACTCAATGCCATATATGGCTATTTTTTTATGCCTGAGAGTCTTGAGAAGTCCAGACGCTCTTCCAGTATCTCTGTTAGACATCTTAATCCATTTATACAATTATCAAAGGTTTTTTCCTTTCACTCTGTAAAATGGCTGCTAATTGCCGGTTTTCTAATTTGGATTCCTAATGGATCATTACAAGCTATCTTCTCTCAGTTTTCAATAGATACATTTGCATGGCAGCCTATATTGATTGGCCTGACATTTTCTATAATAGGTGTACTGGATATCTTTTCCCAAGCACTTATTATGCCACGACTACTCAAATCTTTGACGGATAAAAAAATTGCTCTATTAGGCATGATAAGTCAAATTATTGGTTTTATCCTTATTGCCATTTCAGCCGTTACAGCCTTTTCTCTAGTCTTTATCGTTGGGATGGTTTTCTTCGGACTCGGTGATTCAATCTTTGGGCCATCATTTAACGGGATGCTTTCAAAATCTGTTAGTGACAGTGAACAAGGTCAAATACTAGGGGGAGCTCAAAGTATTCAATCTCTAGCCCGATTTAGTGGACCTATCATTGGTGGTCAGCTGTATTCAATAGTTAGTCACACTACTCCAGCCATCATGGGTGTGGTAATGATTGGTATCTCTGCTCTCGTTTTATCCAAAAAGCATCGTTATATTTAATAAAAAACAACCATTAAACAAGAACAGAAGAACTGCCTTCACCGATGGCAGTTTTTTCTGTTTTATAAATGTATACCTTATAAGCGTTTAGTTAACATAAAACCAATTACAGGAACCAAAGGCCCATTATTCTACAACATAGAAAAATGGGCCTTTAATTACCTATAATTACTTTCTATAAGTTCTCCTAAATTATCCAAATCTTGACTGATATTTAAGATAATTAAGTAATGCCATTCGCCTTTACGTTTCCCTAAATTGACTACTTGATGGACTTCAACTTGATCATTTTTATATTCTCTAGCTGCTTCACACATTTCCCACAACTTACTGCCAAACTCTGTGTTATCCCAATTTCTTATTGTCAAATCGATATAAGACTGGCTCTTTTTTAAATTCATATCCCACTCTCCCTATTACTAAAAATAACATTAAAGTAATAGTTCATGTAAAAAACTTAGTTACCATAATCACTCTTATCGGAAATTTTAATTATAAAACAAAGCCCCTGCTTATCAGCAAAGCCTTTGTTTTATTCGGCTGATTCTTTGATAAGATCAATAAATTCCATTGCATGAGATTGATCTTGTTTTATCATCTTTATTTTTTGAGGATCTAAAAGGATCCTTTTTATTTGTTTGTCCTTCCAAATTGTAGTGTTATAAGACGGAACCTTATACAACTCTTTAAACCACTCCTCCGTTGTTAACTCTTCAATAGCTAATCTTAACTTAGAATAAGAAGTAGGCTTCATTAAAATGCCGTAAGATAGCAAATCTTTAAATTCATCCATCTTGTCACCTTCCCTATATTTAGACTTTATTAAATACTGAAATTATAAATCACCATGTATATTAATCTATAAATATGGCCAAACTAATAACGTATTCCCCCTATTCTAATAAACTTGAAAAACCTTTGCCTGTATAGGAAAAGGTTTCTTTTTGTTAACTTAATTATGAAATTATAAATCGAACTTTCTTTTTTAATTTATTTTCCTTAAAATAGTTCAATTAGGCTAATAGGCTACAAACACCACATAACAAAGCCAATGTACAAGAGCCCAAAAGAGACAAATAAAATATATTTTACTATATGCAGACGTGTTTGAGACGTCATATTTGGTTCATTACTTTTCACTTCTTGATTCATTTCTAGTTACCTCTCACTTTGGTCGAAAATATACACATTTGATCTAAAACTAATATTTAAAACGAGTCCCATCAAACACATGCTACTCATAAGAGAACTGCCCCCATAGCTTATAAAAGGTAAAGGTATGCCTGTAATAGGAAGAAGACCTATACACATTCCAACATTCTCAAGAACATGGAAGAAAATAACGGATATAATTCCTGTACAAATGTACGTAGAATATTTATCTTTTGTATGAAAGGCTACCGTTATAATTTGATAAATTAATACCATAAACAAAAGGAGAACCAAACTTGTTCCCACGAATCCATAGTTCTCTCCAATTGCACTAAAAATGAAATCTGAATGCTTTTCCGGAACATACACAGCATAATGAGAGGTATCTCGCCCTGATATAGAACCCGAACCAATTGCCTTTACAACCTGCAAGTAGTTGTAGGAAAGACTTCCAGCATATGATTCTGGGTCAAACCACGCATAAATACGATCGAACTGGTAGGGGTGTAAATGAAGGTATTTTTCTAAGATTGCCGCATGATTCAGTACCATGTATAAAATGATAGAAGCGACTACTCCCATAGACGCAAAGATAGGAAGAATGAGCTTCCACGTGACACCTGAAATAAATAACATCATAAAAAACAAGAAAATCATTACGAGTGCTGTTCCTAAATCGGGCTGTTGCATAATCAAAAGTATCGGGATAGAAAGAGTTGCACCCAGTTTTCCAATGAGCAGCAAATCACTGCTGACATCTCTAACTCTAAATTTTTCGTTATGTTGTTGAATTACTTTACTAAACGCTAATATTAAGGAGATTTTCATGAACTCGGATGGTTGTATTGAACCAATTCCAGGGAGCACAAACCAACTTTTCGCATTGTTTTTGAGAGGAGCAATACTTGTGGGCGAAATAATTAGCAAAATAAGAATAAAAATAGTAAAACCGTAGAAAAACCACGTGATCCGATTCAGTTGGTCTTCATCTGGCCTCATCATCATGAAGATAATGACTCCGCCTACAATGTACCATTCCACTTGTTTAACGACGAAGTTTGTTGTGTACTGGCCTGTTTGCTGGGCATTAAAAATAGCAACACAACTAATGATAAAAAATAACAAAAGGGTGAAAGCAAGCCCATAATTAAAGCTTTCTGATTTCTTACGTTCCATTTGTAAAACACCATTTCTATATAGATTTGTTGACATCGTTAATTAGACGCTTCAAAAACAAAATAGTTTTCTATTTCTGAGAAAAAATTACTCATACACAGTAAGGTTATAGCCCGTATTCCATTTGATATAAACTAAAAAAGAAGTACCCTGAGAAATAGTGAGCCTAATCCTCAGGGGAGGAACGCGTCTATTTAATTTAGTTTTTTCTTTCCTTTAGCGTAAATAATGATTTTATAAGGATCACCTTTTATTTTAGCCTTCATGTCATCTGTTTGAAGGAATTCATCAATAATTCCTTGGAGTTCGTTGGCAAACTCTTTATTCTCTTTAGAATAACTTAATGATGTATAAATAAACACCTGTGGTTCAGGGTGAACAGAGTAGCCGACCATCTTCACATGATATTCCTCTTTTCCTAATAAATCTTCACCAACATCATCAAGGATATTTCCCCATCTACCTTCTTGTTCTTGCTTTTTTAAGTTAATTTTATATACCTTTATAGGTGTTTTTCCTTCGTTATTTTTAACAAGAACATCGCTAATCACTTGTTTAATATCTTCAATATGCTTCTCAGTATCAAGTACTTCTAGAGCTACTCTGGCGTCCGAGTCAAATCCTGCTATGCTAGCATCTAACACATGATAATTACGTTTTTGTAATTCAGCATCAATCTCTTGATTTATTTTGTCGTATTTTTCTTGACGAGGATCAGGTTTATACTCATATTGAACAGGATCATACCGTGTAATTTTGACTTTATAACTATCATAGTTACGTGCCTCTAAAATATCTTTTGTAATTTTATTTATATCGCCTTTAACGCGCTTAAAATACTTCTCTGAACCATCCACACTTATCTCAATTTGCTTCTTTCCTCCATAATAGGTCTGACCTAAAGAATCAATTTTATAACCTTTTTTCCTTAGCGTATTAATAATTTCAGTGCCTACAGACTCTTTCTTGAAAATCTGACCCAAATAAGGGATTTTAGAAACTACTTGAGCCATTGCAGGAGAAACAAATGCTGAACTAATGAATGCACCACTCAAAATAACAAGTGCAATCCCATAGTAGACAACATTTCTTAGAAGGTGATTTTTTTTCATAGGTAATATATCGTTTCCAGGCTTTACTGATTCTGATTGCTCTAATTGATCAATGGCTTCTAGAAGTCGCTGCTTCTGTTTTTGTTTTTGGTTTGATTTCCAGACCAAATCCTCATTCAGTTTTTCTAGTGAACTATCATCCATAAAAGAATTAAACCGTTTCTTCATATATATATCCGTCCTTTACTAACTGCTTTCTCAAAGCAGGAATTGCCCTGAACTGTGTAGACTTTACTTTGCTTTCAGACCATCCTAGGATAGTAGCTGTATCTTTAACAGAAAACCCGTGCACTTTTCGTAGTACAATGACCTTTCTGTGAGCTTCTTTAAGCTTTTCTAACGCTTGATACAGTTCTAGAGAGGTTTCTTTCAACTCAATCATCTCTTGAGGTAGAGGATTATTGTCTGTTTTAGAAAGAACAAAATCTTTCAAAAGACTTAAGGGTTTTTGTTTCCTAAAATAATCCATGGTAACATTATGTGCAATACGGAACAGCCACGTCTTTTCGCTAGAGTTTTTCTGAAAGGAATCATAAGAAAGGTAAGCTTTTACAAATGTTTCATGCGTTAAATCTTCAGCTTGCTGATAATCTTTCACCAGCATTAAAATAAATTTTAATATGGCGTCGCTATGGTCGTCATACCAACGCTCGATTTCTTCTTTTTTTGTATTTTCCAATATCCTGACCATCCTTTTAACCAATATTCGTTACTTAGACGAGAGTTTTTCAAAAAAAGTTGTGTTTTTTATACAAAAAATAAAAAAACTCTCTTATTTGAGAGATTTTAATAAAAATCTTCATGTTTTTCCGTGTCTGTTTCGTAAAATGAAAATATAGATACATTTTTTAAAACTTTCACTTATGCAATAGATAGTGCAAAATTGCTATGTAACGGTTGCATAACTGATGCAACCTTTGAGTACACTACTTGAGAAGTCTTTTAGGACTCAACTTACAACCTAATATTTATCAGTAGAAAGAGCTATCTTCCCTAAAGATGGCTTTTTCGCCTTGTAGTTCACATAAAACCATTTATAGGAAAATAAACAAGGCATCTTATAAAATAAGATGCCTTGTTTACTCAATTTAAACGCTCTCTAACTTACTTTGTTTGACTAATTCCTTCTTATGCTTTTCTTCAAACTTATTAAACATAGAGATATTAGTTAATACGCCCATAGACAACATTAATAACGTGAGGGAAGATCCACCATAACTCACAAACGGTAAAGTTACACCAGTAATAGGTAAGATACCTGTTACTGCTCCAAGGTTAACAAACACTTGAATGCCAATCATAACTGAAATGCCTATAGCTAATAATGCTCCAAATGGTTCTTTACACTTTTGTGCTATTCTTAACCCTTTTATAATAATAAAAAACAATAAGCCTAAGACAATAAGTACTCCCCAGAAACCTAATTCCTCTGCAATAACTGCCATGATAAAATCTGTATGAGATTCAGGTAAATAACCAGCTTTTTGTACACCCTGTCCTAGGCCTAAGCCCTGTAGTCCCCCAGTTCCTATAGCCAAATAAGAGTTAACAAGTTGGTAACCGTCGCCTTGTTGATTTTCAAATGGATGTAAGAATCCTGTGAAACGAGAAATACGTACTGGAGAAAAGACTGTAGCGATATGGCCAGTTACTAATAAAACAAAAAGCATAACTCCTATTCCTACTACTCCTAACATCGCAATCTTTAACATTGATTTTTTAGAAATACCAGAACATAAGACAATAGCTGCAACCATTCCTAAAATAAGAAGAATTCCTCCATAATCAGGCTGCATTGCAATTAAAAAGCAAAGAAAGAAGACGATAAGAATAGGTGGAATAATAGCACGCTTTAAGTCATTTATGTATTGCTGCTTATTTGTAAATACAGCTGATAAATACACAATGATTACGAGTTTTGTTAATTCTAATGGTTGTATTCTAATTGGACCAAGAACAAGCCAACTTGTTGCATTCCCTGCCGTATGTCCAAATACAAGAACCAGAACTAGAAGTGTAGTTACTCCCCCTAATGCAAGTTTCAACACTTTTTTTTCTTGATAAATCTTATAAGGGATAATAGCTGTAACACAAAAAAAGAAAAAACCTGCTATAAGTGCAAGCTTTTGCTTTTGATAAAAGTAATCACCCGTGAATCCATATCGAGCAATAGCTGTTACCATACTGGCACTGTAAACCATAATTAAACCAATCATACTTAAGATAACTAAAGCTATAATAAGCTTGTAGTCATAACACCTTAAAACCTTTTTAAACATAGAAATATCCTCATTTCTTGCAGTATAAAACATATGATTTTAGAGAAAAGTTCTCAATAAATTAAACAAACCAAAGGCTGAACTTGCTACTATAGCCATAGTAGCTACTGTTTTGTTTCCTCCTGTCAAATAATAATGTAAACTATGTAAGATAAATGCAACTGAGACAACCATAATGACTGCCTCGTACCAAAAAGAACTATTTAGATACCACCCTAAACTCATAAAGACAAGTAGTAGTACTAAAGAGATTGTTCTTACTCTACTTTCTGTGACAACTTCTACGTACTTCATACAACACTCCTACCGTTAAATAAAAATTACCATTATGTGATTAATTATCATTTATTAACCATAAATGTAAACAAGGCTATAATTATAACATAGTAAAACCTTAAGTAAGATAGGGATAGTGGTAAAAAGTATAAGATATTGATTCTTATTCACTATAAAATGGATTATAGTTAGTAAATAAAAGGGGCACTGGTTCTAGAACCGGTGCTCCTTTTATTTATAATCAAAAATTTTCTGTTTCTCGTCTTTAAGTGTATACATTTATTACGGCTTATTCGTTGTATAAGTACAGGGAGGATAAATAATGAAAAAAGAAGATATACTCGCCTCCTACCTTATCGATCTAGGAGAGGAAGTGCTCAAACTATTATTAGCTAAGGGCGCTACAAAGGAAGATGCAGAAGACATCATTCAAAATACTTTTTACAAGGTATATACACTATTAGATGATCTAAAAGAGAGCACATTACGTCCTTGGTTTTTTAGAGTTGCACTGAATGAATACATAGACTTGAAGAGAAAAAAGGAACAGCAAAACATCTATTTAACAGAGAAAACTTATGCAAAATTACAATATACAGACTGTGAATTCGATGCCATCTTAAATAAAAATGAGATATTTTTTTTGTTAAGGGATGTAAGAAAAGAATACAAAGAAGTCTTTTTTCTAAAGTATTACTATGATTTTTCATATGAAGAAATTGCATCTATGTTAGACGTTAAAGTAAATAGTGTGAAGCAAAAATTATATCGTGCTCGTAACTTGATTCAATCAAAAGCAGGGGGGAAACGTTAATGGAAAGTTCTTTACAGAAAGCTTTGCAAAAAGCCAAACGCAAGCAAGTTCTTAAAATAGTCATTATATCAATTGTGGTTGTAATTGTAGCATTAGCAGCCCTTTATAGGGTTGGCAATTATTTTGTAACCAAAAATACTACAAGGCTTAGCGATGCACTTTTCTTAGAAAATGAGATTGCCGAACCAAATATCCAAATTGATTCTCAAGTACGAAGTAGTAGTTCAGTATTTGGGGGTAATATTGTGACAAATCGTTCCAAAAATATTGATGGCTACATAGTTCAATGGAGCACACTAACAAGTTCATATGGTTGGTTTATGTCCCATATTGATAGTAATGAATTAGTCCCAGCTTTCTATTCGCACGATGATGAGCTTTATCATTATGATAAACAAACTAAACAGAAAGTTGGTACTTTTTATAATCCATCTATTGAAGATTATTATGGGGGAATTAAAAACGATTTAAATGCAGTCTCAAAAATGAAAAATCACGTTGCAGAAGTGGCTATTTCTTTTGAAAAACCCTATACATTAGAGGAAATACAAAAACAAATTCCTGATAATTTGAATATTGTATGGTTGTATATGGCGTCACCTATTGTAGATGAAAGTAAGGGACCTACTGGTATGCCTGTTTATGGGTTTAACCCATCTAGTTCACCTAAGGAGAGCTACAACGAATTTACCAAGAACCTAAAAAAATATAATGCTGAAGATGAAACAATTCAGAAGTTCCTAGCATCAAACAAAGACAAATCATTTGATAAAGTTAAAATTCTAGGGGTGATGGTGACAGGCCAAACCAAAAATTTTAAAGCATTAGAAAATAAAGATTTCATTCGTGGCGCTTCTGTAGGAGCCACCGCACAAATGGTTCCTTATATCAAACCAGAAAAATAATTAGCAGAGACCAAGTAAATACTTGGTCTCTTTTTTGTTTCTTTAACAGCGAATATAAACTTAGTTAACATAAAACGTATTATCGGCAGGTTAGAAATTTGTAATATAAGTGCTTAAGCTTTTATAGAGTGAGATTCTTGCTCCGTTACAGTTTTAATATTATAGTTCCTTAAAGTTTTTGATGACAAAGCCAGGATAGCTGAACCACAATAAAGAGCAGCTGCCAAAATAAAAACAAATTTTACACCTAACATATCTCCTAAATATCCCATTATTAAATAGGTAACACCTGTCCAAGGAGTAAGTATGATGTTCCGAGCAGCTGTGACCTTAGCAAGTTCAGACTGTTTAATAATATCTTGTAAGACCGTTACCTGACATGTGTCTCTGATTTGATATAAAGGACCCATTAATAAACAAAAAATAAGTGCAAGTATTCCACTGGAAGTTGTTGAAAACATAAATGTGAATAGTCCCATAGACAAACCACTTAAGGCTATAATGTATCCCATTTTCATTTCTAA
The DNA here is from genome assembly GCF_009497655.1 of Priestia megaterium. Lineage (NCBI taxonomy): Bacteria > Bacillati > Bacillota > Bacilli > Caryophanales > Bacillaceae > Priestia > Priestia megaterium. The sequence continues at coordinate 23,209 of NZ_CP023318.1, forward strand.
AATTCTTGACAAATATACAACAATTAATCCTCCTAGAATAGCACCAATGAAGTAAGACGCATTAATAAACCCCCACCAATCTTCTCCCTTGCCTAGTACATCATGAGTAAATGCTAATAATAAAGCAGAAGACCATATAGCATTAGCTAAAGCCTCAAAAAAGTCCATAATAGTAATATTTATAAGGATGGGAGATTTATAAATTGAACTCCACAATGGTTGGGCTTTTTTCTTAACTGTTAATGTAGCGTCTTTATGAGGTAATTCAATCTTATAAATTAGAAAGCCGGAGACAAAAAAAGAACCCATTATTAAAAGAATCATAGCAAACGGAGAGATAAGTAAGATTAAGATACCTCCTCCTCCCCAAAGACCAGCCAATAAAATTTGATTAACCACAGATAGACTACCATTCGCTCTAATATATTCCTTCTTTTCTACAATTAGAGGAATAACAGACATTCGAGCAGGTGCATACCAAGCCCCAATAAAATTTAATACAAATAAAACAATTAATAATAAAATGAATGAGAATGTAAAATGAGTTACAATTAATCCACCTAATATTAAAGTTAAAACTCCTCTAGACCATCCTACAAATCTCAATAAAGCTAAGGTATGAAATGAATTAATATACTTAGCAGCATATAAATTGCTTAGAAATCCTGCAAGAGAAGTCAATGCTAGTACAGCACCTGAACCTAATACCGAATTAGTTTGCTTGTAGACATTAACCATAACTGAAATGGTTAATAAGGTATTTGCTAACGTCTGTAAAATCTGAGAGGTCCATAAAATTTTAAAATTTTCATTTAAGAACAACGATTTTTTCATTTTATCAACCTTTTCATAAAGATTTTAAGTCTTTTATTTATCTCGGTTAGCTACTCCATTTTTCTTTTTATCTAAAGATAGTTTCAAATGAGAAATAAACATTAATAAACCACAAATAATCATTATCCAACGCATAAATCCATGAAAGCCAGAATCGAAAATGTTTGCTAAGGCTATTATTAGACCTGATAACATACCAACAAAATTAATAAACAAAAAATAACCCCTTCCCCTTTTTTCCTTATAATTACATTTTATCAAAGTTTACGTATTAATTCAGAATGTATGTCATGTCCAACCATTGTTACCATAATCAAAATTGTTAGTAGTAAAGCAAAATATTAATAGCCATATCTATGGTTAGATATGGCTATTATATGTACATAAACACTTTCGATTATGAGTTTATTCTGTTTAGGATTGTTGCTCTATTTGTAGTGAAGAGTATATAATCTTGCTTCTTAGTTTTAATGAAAATCCGATCAGTCGTACCATATGGAGGACCTATACGGATTGCATCAGCTTGTTTACCGCCATACGTATCGTCTTCCGTAACTTCAATAATATCTTCTAGTGCAATATTAAATTTAGCAAGTTGCCATTTTATAATTAATTCTTTTTCTGTTTTCTTAACATCAATCCCCACTGTAAACATATAAACACCCTCTTTTCCCTTATAATTACATTATAACACATATTTAACATATCTATTTTTAGTCTACATAATGTGCGTTCTCGGTAGTAAATAAAAATAGAGTGTTTATTTACTAAAAATGCTATTATATATAAATTAAGAAATTTACTAGGAGATTATATTATGTTTAAAAAAATCATATCAGTGCTGATTTCTTCTCTATGTGGTAGCTTAGTAGTTGCTGTAGCAACCTTTGATACTTCATATGAACAAATCACTTTTAATAATTTGATAGCTGGCTTAGTTTTTGGATTAATGTATATTGTTCCAATTGTTACTGTGTTAGGCATACCATCATCTATTTTGATTGATATCTTAATTAAAAATAGAAATGGGAAATATAAAAAATTAATCGAAATAGCACTATACATTATTTTGGGAGTAATAGGTGCAACGATAGTTTCACTTATTATCTCCTTAGATGATGGTACAAACGGCGTAAATTTGTTGGCATTCAAACGTATTTGTATTCTTGCTTTAAGTTGTTCTGTTCCCTTCGGGATTTGCTCAATCTTATGGAATTATAGATTGAAAAAGAGTCCTTCACATTAGATAGACAGCACGTATACTCTATACAAGCGTAATTAACATAATCGACATTCTAGGAAATAGCGAAGCCTTAAATAAGTTAATTTAAGGCTTCGCTTGGGTAGGCTACACTTCTATAATCTAAGGTGACTAAACTTTGTTTTAGTCACTTTTTTTATCTAATCTAATGTACATAAATGCAAAAAATAATAGCAATGCAATACTAACAGGGAATACAATGTAGGAATTTGTAGACTGGCTTACACTAGATTTTAAGGTGTAACTATAAATGCAATATGCAATTCCAGTAATAGCTATTAATACTTGATATGTTCTTTTCTTATTAAACATAGGTATATTTCCTTTTCATTTACTTTTTTCAAAATTTACCAAATTATATCATATACGTTTTATTAATGAATGACATTGTTTAGAAATAGAATTAACTTAATAAAATAAGAAAAAAGCACCTATTTCTAAAATGCTTGCTTTGTATATCTATTAATATACATCCTCTCATATTGGATAAAAAATTCTTTAGACTAAACATAAATATAACTCCTTTTAACACACTTAAGAAAGATTTATGTATTAACAATAGTAAATTTAAGTATAATTTGGTAAAATGTTACCTTGAATTGTTCTATTGTACTACAATTTATAATGAAAGGTGGTAAGTGTGTGGGTATGGATAATTTATTTACGCTTGGTCTCATTATTGTTGGTTCCTTAGGAACAATTGGCCATTATGTGTTAGAAAGCGTAAAAGTTAAATCCGGTAACGGTAATGGCTCTAAATTGTATAACGGAGGCTTATTAATCTCAAAAGAAGAGTTAAATAATTTTCTAGGCATCAGAAAAAAGGATGTTCAAGATTTTCTTGATCAATTTGAAAAACAGTTAACTATACATAATTTTAATGGTAAAGAGTATTACAGTACTGATAATATAAGAGAAGTTATTAATGCTAATAAATAAACATAACAAAAAGGTCTTGGACGAGTATCGAGACCTTTTTGTTATATTGTAAACTTAGAATAGTAAAGAATACCAATTGGTTAAATCCAAGTGTATACTCCATACAAAGGTAGTTACCATAATGTACCTTACAGGTAGCAAGAATAAATAGATTTATTAATCCTACTGGATCATAATATAATTTGTTACAATTAAGGTAATCTAAAGAAAATATATGAGTTGGTGTGTTATGAAAAATATCTATTTCTTATTCAGTGTAGTAACAGCAGTTTTGATATTAATTGGTTTACGGTATGAGCTACATATCATCAATGATTCTGGATTTCGTATAGTCAGCATTCTGTTACTAATATCTGTTTTATATTTAAGGTCTGTATTAAAAGTATCTTTCTCTAAATGAAAAGTTTGGAAAAACGTGTATGTGATATTCAAGAGTAATTAACATGATCACCATCCTAATTGTTCAAAAAACCTTATCTATTCATAGATAAGGTTTTTTATTTTCCAACTGAATTTGAATTATTATCTTTTTTAAAATTAAATGAGAACATGATACTCATAATTACATAGTAAACAGCAATAATAGCCATAGAGCTAACAATATTTTCTTTCATGTTCTTAAACCAGAACCATAAAACAGAAGCAACAATCCAAACAATTGGATAAGTTATAAAATAAACGCGGAATTTTTGCTTCAAATGTTTCACCTTCTTATTTTACTTAGAATACTATAGTACCATCCAACATTAATGATTTTGATTAATCTCAGACATATAAGCAAAGCCAACAGTATTAAGGAGATATACATTGTAAGTGTAATAAATACCTTTCCAGGAAACTTGAAAGAGAAAGCATATATTGAACAAGATGTAGTAAATACAAGCAGATAACAGGGCATTAAACAAACTTCATAGCTGAAAGCTCTTTGGCTCATTCTTCTAAATAAAAATTCGCAGCTCACTTTCATAAGAGCAAGATAAAAGAACAGTAGTATACCACTAATTAAAGAAGTCATAGGAAACTTGTCCTCCAAAGTTCTTTCTATTAGGTATTGTTTTCATTCTTATTAACAGCTCTATTATGTTTTTTATCTAATACTATTTTTAAATGGCACATAAATATTAATAAACCACATACAACCATCAACCAACGCATAAACCCTTCAAATCCAGAGTTTAAAATGTTTGCTAGAGCTAGTAAAAACCCTGTTAGCATACCAAGATAATTTAAAAACAAATGCATTTCTCCTTTCTTTTCTCTTTCCTTATAATTACATTTCATTAAAGTTTACGTATTAGTTCAGAATGTATGTCAAATACAACCATAGTTAACATGATCAATATTTTAGGTACTAAAAGAGAACCTGATTACTTATCGGTGCTCTTTCTCTTTTTCTTAGGTGTCAATATAAATTCATAGATAAACCAATAAACTAATGGGAATATGATAATCACAATAAATCCATTTTCAGCTGGAACATATCTATAAATAAAAAACATAATAATTGCAAAGATTAAATAAGCTACCCAAAAACCTTTACCCCTTTTGCTCATGTTTCCCCCCTCTATATAGAAAATAATACCATAAATTCCATCTAACATATTAAAATAGAATTAAAAGGAGTGTTAGAAATTGGTCAAAAAAATAAAAGTGTTATGTATCAAGAGCTCTTTCAACATAGATTATCCAGATAAAATTGACTTTTTGTGTGGGAAAATATACGATGGACAAATGAATTTCGATGATATTTTAGTAGAAGACGAATCTAAAGAATTGTGTCTAGTAGGCCAAACAGCTGATGAAGCAGTTAGATTAGGTATTCAACAAAGCAGCAGTGGTAAGTGGGATAACTGGTTTACAGAACACTTTAAAATATTATGTGATTAATTAAGAAAATTATAAGCGAAATCGTTATTCAAACTATGATTTTAATGTATATGGTATACAGAGTTAGTTACCATAATCACTCTTCCCGGTACACAGAAAAAAGAGAACCCTTATGCCCGAAGAGTTCTAAGATGTCCTCTTTTTTCCTTTATGCAGCTTGTTATTCATCCTTGATTTATCAACGATAATCTGAGGAAACATAAACAGGAAGATGAATAGCATTTAAATAAAAAACCTTAGTTCTTCTAAGGTTTTTTGCTTGTAATTATTTTTTATTTTAAGGAGTCCCCTATAAAAATAGTAGACGAGATAAAAACAAAAATTATAGCTACAACTATGATAAATGGCATTATATATTTAAGTACATTTAATTGTTCCTGCTTCTTTTCTTGCTTATTAAATGAAGACCATTCTTTTTTCATCTGCTTTCCACCGAAAACCCATATTCCTAAATAGCCAATACCGGGTATCAAAGCGAGCGCAGCCCCAATTACTATGACTAAAATTAAAAAGTTGTGAACAACGTCAGTCATACCACTTAAAAAGACGCTCCCAATCATTCACTCATCTCCTTTAAAGATTAATCCTTACTGTTAGGTTCTCCAAACCACTTTATCATGGCTTCTCTACTGATAATCCATTCTTTCCGTTCTCTATCTGGATGGAGAAAAAATTTAATCAATCCTTCTTCAATCATCTGATTTAACTCTTCTTCTTTTTCTTTATTTAGTTTTGAAGGGCTAAACTTATTTTTTAAGCTATCTCGTCTAATCCCCCAAACAAAAGCTGCTTCAATTGGTGTCATGTATTTTTCTATTTCTTTCACTGTAATGTTCTCCTTTTTATGTTATTCTAAAAAAGAAGAGCAAAAGGGAATGGTCTAGATTCCCTCTTGCGATATTAACGTTTCACATTGCCCCTTGCTAATGTCCTAAGTTAGCGAAGGGTATTTATTTTGTTTCGATTTTCTAAGAATGCAAGTCTAATCAATTTTTCACGAATTTCTTTACTCAATGTTAACCATTCTTTAGTAGATATCTTCATATTAACATCTCCTCCATAGTTAGATTCAAGTATGATTCACTTCGTACACTTTACTATGATCCCTGTCTCGTAGACGTAAATCCATTCAAAACGCCTATTCTCAATTTCAAAGTCCCAAACGTAATGCTTATCATCTTGCCTATCGATGTAAAACGCTGCTTGATCCTGTTTTTCTTGAGATAGCTTTTCGAACTCTTTCTTTAATTTTCTCATAGCCTTTTTTTCAAGCTTATTCATGTTACCACCCCCAACCCTTATAAGGATATTATACACTTTTTAAATAACCCTTACAAGGGTATATGGGGAAAAAATAAACATTTTATCAATAAAAAAAAGCAGTATTCCATGTTAAAAAAACATGGAATACTGCTCAGATATTAATTGTTTTTCATCTTATAGCCTTTGAATTTATAACCGTATACGCTTGTAAGATCAACGAAGCTTTTATAAGAATACGTAATGGCAACCGGTGTGCCTACTTGAACTTTATCATAAAGCTTTTCGATGTCTGCATTATGCATTCTCACGCAACCTTGACTCACGTATTTCCCAATGCTATTTTCATTGTTATTGCCGTGAATACCATACGTATCACCATAAGTGCCATTAGCATTTAACCCTAACCAACGTTTCCCTAACGGATTACGAGAATCGCCCCCAGGAATACGTCCTGTATAATAAGGACGGTTTTTAATTTTGTTCACGACTTTAAAAAAGCCAACAGGTGTTTTATCCCATGTTTTACCCGTTGCTACTGGATCAACAATTTCAATATAGCCATTGTGAAAATAGGCAAGCTTGTTGTAGTACTTGTTAATAATAATCAAATCTTGATTCGCTGGCTTACTTGCTGCTTCTGTTTTCCCCTGATTTACTCCACATAATGCGACCATTAATAATGTAAGAACGGTCATTGATTTCATAAACATGTTCTTCATAAAAACTCTCCTCTTTTTTATATTTTTATAAGAAACGAAAACAGCACCTTCTAATTAGAAAGTGCTGTTTCGTCACAATTATTTATAAATAAAAACCTAGTTAATCGACGATTTTGACATGCAGAGAAACGCTCTCTGACGAAATTAACTTTTGTTTTGCTTATAACTGGCTCATTTGATGCAAATTTCAACACCTAACAAAAGCGTCATTTCTTTACTCCTACAGATACTTTTTTGGAGCACGAAAAAACAGACCTTGCTATCCTGAAGGTCTGCTCTTACTTACTTCCTTATTAATTTTTTCCGTATGACGACAAGAAGGGAAAGAGGAACAGCCAAAAAAGCGAGCGCCATTCCCATCTCGTACGACTAGATCTTGCCCACATTTTGGACATTTACGAGGTTCTGGTGTGATATTTTCAAAGATTTCCCGTGCCTTAAAAACGGGATTGACTTCATTAATAAACTTTTGAAGATCCGCCCGATCCAATAAAGTCACATCACATGCAGCTGCAAGCTCTTTCGCTTGTTTCGTAAAATAACTATTGGTCACGACCCACGCCTGATTCGCTTTATAATACGCTTTTGCCCCATACACTTCTTGTACAGCTGAAATACTGACCCGATTTTTAATTCTATATCGTTTAGCTTGAATGACAATTCTTTCTTTGCCTTTCATCACTAAATCAGCCCCAAAGTCACCAGACTTTTTGGTTACTTGAGGTTTATATCCTAACTGTTGGAAAAGGGCCTGCAAGTAAATTTCGAATTGATAACCATCCATTTTATCAATATAGGGCATACCCGATTGAGCTAACTCTTTCATATACCTCCGTTCACGAAGGACACGGTAAGCAAATTGAGAAAGTTTCACTAAAATCATGATAAGAAAGAGATAAAATACAGCTTGAAACACTTTATCCATTCATTGAAAGCTCCTGTTCAGTTTGTTTATTCCGGAGACGTGATGCCACAGGTTGAATGCTTTTACCATTCTTCTTTAATTCGTCGTTCCAGTCTTTCGCTCCCTTTGGAATATCTGCTCTTATCAAATCAGCATTAACGATTTGGTTCATTTTGTCAATAAATTCTTTTCCTCCTTGGTCATTATCGACAGCTAACACCATTTCTTTAATGCCTAACCCTTCTCTTCGAGCTTCAATATAAGACTGAGCAACGGTTTTAGGCTTTAATCCATTCATACTAATGAGTCGTGTGTTCTGCAATTGGTTTTCTTGTATACTCCAATAAGAAAGGAGATCAATGGGACTTTCAAAGAAATGAATCTTATTTGGGCGACCAACATCAACTGAAAAGCCTGTATGTGGGTTATCGTTGGGTAAGACTTGTTTAAAGGAACCACGCTTATTACTTATCCAAGCTGTGCCTTGCCGATCTGCCCCAATTACCTTTCCTTTACCTCCATGTTCACGCCACTTAAACACCACATTATTCCGTTTGTCCTGGGCGATTAAATCTTTTTGAAGAAGCCAGTCAACTAACCGAGGATCTATTTTACGCTCTTTTATGAGATAATCTTTTACTTTGTTTTGATCCTTTACTTCTAACTCTTTTGGATAGCGAAAAGGCTCTTTTGATGGTGAAACCGATGGTTGCTCTTGCGACTGAGAAAGCTCTTTATAATCGCCTTTGTTGATATCTAATACGGCTTGTGGAAATGACATCCCATAATACATTCGAGCGAAACTGATCGCTCCATACCCTGTTTCATTGCGACTGTTCCAAGCGTACATATTTCCTTTAATGAGTAAGCTATCATGTTCCGTATGACGATAATACTTACCTTCTTTTACAAAGATTTCGCCTTTGGCTTCTAGATACGACAACAAATCAACATCGCGCGCTTTCATGATTTCCCCCTCATTGACGTGTTTTCGTTCTCCCACCTAATCCCTCCTTCTCTTTCACCCTATGAAAAAAGAGGACTAAATATAATATTTAGCCCTCTTACCTTTTTCAAACTTTTGCCATTATTAACGTTCTATTTCTTGTTGGTCTTTCTGTTTTTTTGAAGAAAATGCTCCATTATTCCGTGCAAAAAACTTGGTAAATCCATTTTGTGATTTCTCTTCTTTTTTCTGCTTGTCGTGATCCTTTTTCTCTGTGTCCAAAGCCTTTTCCAGCTTCGTTAACTTCTCACGTTGAGAATAAGTCAAATTCAGCTCTTTTAATTCCTGCAGCACTTCTTTTTTTAATTTGTATACCTTATCAAAGGAATGCTTTTGTTCAAACTCCTTCATTTTGGCCAAACGCTGCTCTTTCTCTTGAGGTGTTTCTTGCTTGAGCTGTTTTTCGACAGGATCCTTTTCTGATTCAGCTTCCTTTTTCACTTCTTTAGAAGAATCTTTTTCATCTGATATGCCTAATTGGGCCAACAAGCTTTGTTTAAATAGTTGCTTATACTGTGTTTCTTCACTAGGCTGCATAACTTCTAGTACTTCTTGTTTATAATCTTCTTGATATTGCTCCTTCTCTTGTGCCTGTTTTCGTGCTTGGAACTGATGAGAAAGTTCATTTTCCATTCCTTTCAATTGGTCAGGAGTGAACTGTTTTTCCTTTAAAGTACTGGATTTCAACATGACATAATCGTTTTCTACGTTCACACGGGCTAACATACTATCAATATCTTGAGGCTTTTCTTTTTCATGAGCTTGTAAAAACGTAAGGTAGCTTGTTTTGAGCTGCGTTTCTCGATCTTTCTCTAAAACAGGATTCACATCATGACTTCTCAAAAAATCAACTGTCGATTCACTTTTATAGGCTTGTTTTTGCCCTTTTTCATCCGTAGAAACAAGTAAAACCTGCGGTTTTTCCTCTCCTAGAGCTGATTGTGTTAAGTAAACAGCACCAGAAGGAATGTCTTGCAGCTGTTTCTCACTGATGTTCGCCCAATCTGCGTCGATTTTTTCATTTTGTGGGTGCTTCATAAACTTCTTTAATTCTCGTTTATCGGAAACAAGCGTTTTAAATTGGTCATTTGAAAGAGATGTTACTTTTTGCATGATCGATTCCTCCATTTAATTCATATTTGGACACAAAAAAAAGAGAGCATGTACGCTCCCTCACCTTTCTAGCTCTGGTTCTTCTTTTTTTCGTTTAGCTGTACCTGTACGTTTTTGGAATTGCATGTGACTGCCCACTTCCATACGGTCTTGAAAAGTAAGAGATTGTTCTTGAACTTGACCATGGGTGACCCCCTTTTCATTTCTCCTCATCGTTAAGTCAACCTGATGCTCAAGTTTTACGACTTCCTCCTTTGTCATCCAACCATTTTTAATCGCTTGTGTTTTGGTTGAATAGTAGGTTTCTTCAGCCGTAACACGCTCTAGAATGCTGTCTACATTTTGTGCCGATTCTTCTCGTTGTTTTTGTCTATAATTTCCATACCCTTCTTTCATCTTCATATGCACATTATCAGAAGAAAGAGGCTCTGTTTGCTGCTGTTTTTCTTCGTTTTTTTCTGGTGACTGATTTTTTTCCCGTTCTTTCACTAAGGTATCTTCGATTGTTTCAATAAAGCCAACGGACGTTTCATGAACTTCTTTTAAAAGCTTGTTTTTATCTTCAAAGGTCTTTCCTTTCGTCCAATTTGAGAGGTAATCCAAAGAGTAAGAACTGGTGTCGATTCCAAAATAAGAGGAAACCGTATAAGCTGTCATTTCTGCCTGAAACTCTTTTTCCGCAGCTGTATAGTTTAGATATGTGTCCTTTGTATGAAGTTTGGCATGCGTGAGTTCATGAAGCAGCGTTTTTGCATTTTGCTTTTCTGAATTACGAGGATTCAGTGCAACTTCTTTTGTTAATGTATAGGAAACCCCTTTTGCAGATCCTAGTTCTTCTTTAGGAGCAATGATAGAGATACCGTTCTTTTCCGCAATAGCTTCCATTCCTTTATAAAGTGCCTTGTAATCCTCTATAGTGCCTTCTAACCAACGATTCGGAAAGATCTTAGGTAAATCACTTGCTTTTGCGTTCGTTTGCGCCACATCGAAAACATGACCGACTGAAAAGTACAGTCGGCCTTGAGTAACTTCTTTTTTTCCATCTTGTATGAGTTTCTTTTCTTGTGGAGTGGCTTTATTAATCGATTTCCACTTTCCATTATCAGCTTTAAATTTAGGAACCGTTTTGTTTGGTACAAGAATCTTAATGCCCTTTTCCCCTTTATTGACAGAGAACCCTTTGTCTTTCCAAAATTTAAATGATCCAACTGCTTGAGCACCAAAGAACTGTTCTTGAATAAGAGCTGTGTTCGACATGGAGTATTGATAAAACTTACCCATAAAAGATAAATAATCTTTTAGTTCTTCGGCAGAATGAAAATGCTGCTCCACTTTCTTTTCCATCCCTTTCGTTAACTCTTCAACCTCTTTACGCTTATCCTCAACGGATTTTTTTGCATACGTTTTACTCATTGTTCTCCTCCTCTTCTTGATAGGAGATCCCCTTAAGCTCTTCTAATTCTTGTTCATACCAAGGTTCTTCTAAATCCACAAAAAGCTTCTGCGTTTTAATATTCATGGGCACCAACATATTCTCTTGATGCACCACATATTGATGAAACTCCTTCGCTTCTTCTGGACTTAAATTCACCTCTACTTCTTTGTCTTGATACTGTACAATCGCATGATCCTCCCCTACAGCTTTAATCGAAGCTAACACTAAATCTTTGTTAAAAAACATATTCATTCCTCCTCTGAATTTTTAAATCTATCTTTATATAAATCCATCAATGAGATGGTTGTTTCCCTCTTGATTCTTCTGCATCAACCTTCTTTTGACGTTGATGAGCAATCCGATTTTCGACAACTTCTCTCGCAATTCGTGTACTATCCATTTCCCTCATACTTGTCGTCATAAGTCCTTTAAAACCATGATGAGCAAATAATCCATTCATATACTCAATTAAAATTTGTGTGTTTTTATCCGCACTGTTTGCGCCAAGACGAATCTTTTTTAGTTCTTCTTTAATGACATCATGCAGGCTATTGCTGACGACTTCAGAAATATATTTCAATGACCATTCTTGCTCTTGAATCTTTCTATATTTCTCACAAATATCAATAATCGCTTCTGAAGCAAAACGAAGTTTATGTTGCTTCATATACTCTTGAATGTATGCCTCTGTTTCTTCATCCACTGTCACCTTATGTCTGTATTTCTCCATTTTTAATAACCCCTTTCGACTTCACGATTTTGTTCAATATCTTTTTGTAAACGCTCATAATATTGTTGATTTTTCCAGCTTTCATATTCTGATTTAAAAGCACGTTCCATTTTCTTTAGAGAAACGTGTACAGGTAGATGGTTAGCTGAATAGGACTTTTGCTTTGCGCCAGAAGAAGAAGCTATTGCTTTTTTGATATGTGTTTGTTTTCGATCATACTCACGCATTTCACTTAAAAAAGCATTGCCCATTCGCTTATATAATTCATCTGTTTTGCTTTGCTTATAATGTTCATACCGTTTCTTATCAAACGTTCCTTCGCCGTATGCCTTCCTTAACACCTCTACCTCTTGATCCAATTTCTTATTGAACTGTTCAAACTCTTTTGCATGATACTTTTGAATATATTTTGCACTTAATGTATCAATAGAGGATCTTAAAGGTTGCAACGTGTTATAACTGTATTGCCATTGTCTCTTATCTTCTGGAAGATGATTATAGATGTGCAAAAAGAGTGGTTTAAGCTCTCGATTTCTCCATTTAAAAGAGGAATCCTGTTTCTTGCTTCCTACCATGTTTTTGCGGATTAAATCATTTATTTCTTTTTGTTCCTGACCACGTTCAAGAATCTGACTCACCACTTTTGATTTCATGGCATCTAACGTTTTAGGTTTTCTTTTGCCTCGATCACGTGTAGGGTGAGGTTCTACTGTCGCAACATGAATATGAATGTTGTCGGTATTGTAGTGTATGGCAGCTGACCAAATAGCTGACTGATCTAACCTTTCCCTTTTAAGCATTTCCTTCATGGACTGACGGGTAATCTCCATTAATTTTTTCTCATCCACTGTATGAGTATGAGCGTCATATAAACCATTTTCTTGGAGCCAAGGGTTATGAAATGTAATAACATCTTGCCACATGATACTGTTATTTTTTTGTGCTGTTTCAAATAAACCTTTCAATTCTTTTTTCTCATCTTCATTTAACTGATTTGAGTGCTCTGTAAATAAAGAGGACGTCTTATCAGGGTTATTCATATAGTCTTGATAAAGAGAAAATAGTTTTTCCTGCGCTTCTTGATCTTTCTTCGCATCGTCACGATCAACATACTCCACGTACTCTTGAAATGCTTTCTTATCAGACGTAACAAATTTCGTTTTAAGAACGACTCCTGGTGTAACAGAGGACTGATTCATTTTTCATATCCCTCCAATAGAGAAGCGAAAAGCTCACCCCGTTTTGCTATGCTATAATCCTCAACTTCTTTTAAACTGTTCCTCGTAGATCGTTCAATATTTTGCTCCATATATAGCAACTCTTTTTTAATATGAAGTCGTTCCTTCTGTAAAAGATCCTCTATATGTTGAGTAACATCTTTTACGATCTTTTTTATTGAACTATCCTTTCTCTTTTGCGCTTCTTCATGCTCCTGACAGATACGAGAAATCGCATCACCTGTAAATGACAAGTGATGTTCTTTCATATAAGATTGGATATATTTTTTCACTTCAGGTGGTAACGATACTTTCATACGCTCTTTCATCATAACGGTTCATCTCCTCCCATCAATTCATGCATGATGTCATTCATATTTTCCATTGTTGTTGAGCACTGACCCATCATTTGAAGAACTTTCTCTAGCATGTTTTCAAGCTGTAATTCTCTGTTGGTTTGTTCATGAAAAAAAGCCAGCGTTTCAAGCTGACCTTTTAAAAATTCCTGACGAGAAATCTTTTTTTCTTTTGCCTTTTCATCAATCTTTTTGATTGCAGTTGCACTTACATTTCGTATGATTATATCCACTACATTCGTTCCTTTCCTGTAATTTGTGGTTCTCCACTGAAACAGAGAGAAGAGCATAAGGGGTTTTTGCTATCACAGGGTGTGATAGGCTAGGCAAAGCCTAGCAAAACCGTGATAGCACGGAAACCATCAAAGTGGCGACTCTCTGGCGACACATTGGCGAGTCAGTGGCGATACCTCCTTTTTCACTTCATGGCTAAATCTTGTTGCTTTTCATTCAATTTTTGAAGCTTTTCTTGTAAACTTTTTTGTTCACCTTTATAGAGCTGAATGCTTGCATCACTCGATTGAATGGCATCCTTTTTCATTGCAATTTTTGATTCTGTATCGGCTTTTTCCTCCTGTACTTGGTACTTCATATCACGTTGTAATTCATTCATTTCTTGTTGTGTTTGACGCTTATGTTTGGCTTCTACTGTGATCGCTTTTTCATAGTTTTTCATTTTCTTTTTAACAAACTGTTTCTCTAAATCATTGACCAAAAGCGCATATTCTTGTTTGCTTTTGGTTCCTTTTCCTACTTCACTTTTCGTTTTTCGTTGGTCAGAATAGAGCGTTGTAATTAACGCATGAGCATCTATTTCCTCTGTTGAATCTGTTTCTGAATCACTTGTTACGTCATCCACATTGACCGTTTCTTTTTCTTCATTTTCTTGATACAGATCAAAGGCAAGTGCTTCCCAATTTGAAGATAAATCGCTGATTCTTACCACATAATAACCATCATCTTCATACAATAACTGAACAGGTAATTTGATGTTGGGATTCGCTTTTTCTTGTGCCACAAAGCTTACTTCTCCTTCATCTGTTTGATCCATTTTGATCACCATATCCAGTGAGCCATTAACCGGATGATACACACGATTTTCAATGGTTACGGTTCCTGTTATGTTAGAAGAAACCGCCTCATAGGTTTTGGTATGATACAAAGGATCTTCCGTTTTTAAATAGAATTTTGATGTCAGTAAGGATAAAAAACCGATAAAGAAAAAGATCAACACGGCTGTATACTTCCATGACCGATTGCGATTTAAATTAAATCGATAATCTTCAAATTGCTTCTTCAATACCATCTGCTCCACCTCATTTCATGATTTCTGTTTTCAATTCTTCGATACTATAAACCACCCATTTATTCTCTTCTTTCCGTAGAGAAACTTTAATAATGTCATGCGTTTGATCGTCGACATTCTCATCTTTTATGACAAGATGATTCGTAAATTCAGCAATGACTTCGACCTCTTCTTGCCCTCCATCATATTGTTGTACATAAAGCTGTACATCGTTTGGAACTGAAGTGTAACTATCTCCATATACGAACTTTTCAGAAGGATAAAATTGCTCATAAAGCTCTTTGTCCATGATGGATTTTGCAACCTTCTTTCGTTCCTCAAATCCTTCTTTTTCACGATGATAAGACACATCGATGAATTGATGAACCGTATTCAAGTAATCTCGTTTTTGTTGTTCTTGGGCAGAAGGGCGAACCTCACTTAGTTGTTTTTTTAACTCTTTATTTTCTTCTTGTAAGCTTTCATTCGTGACTTGAATTTGTTTCGAAGCTGTTGTGTTGGAGATATTGTGGTTCAGGTAAATGTTGAAAATGGTTACGCCTGCCACCACAACGGCAAGTGCTCCAAATAGTAGTGCTGCTTTATTTTTCATCGCCTTTTCTCCTTTTAAAATCGTTTTACTCTTCCATTGAATCGTTCACCAAAATACGTTCCTTTTGCCATACTTGCGATGGCTACACCTGTTTTTCCTTGGCAGCCTAAAAACTGATTATTGCCAACGTATATCCCAACGTGACCGTCTATCTTATAGGTGTCAAAAAACACCACATCCCCAGGCTTCATGTCTTTTGGATTAATTGCTTGCCCTTGTGTTTTGAGTGTATCGGTTGTTACACCCGACATTGGACCAACATTCATTCCTACCTGTTCGAATGCCCATCTGACAAAACTTGAACAATCAAAACGTCCTGCGTTAATATCAGATTGAGAGCGTCCACCACCAAATACATAGCGTGTTTTACCAATCAACGTTTTGCCTGCGTCAATAACTTTCACACCCGATTTACCGCCACTTCCACCACTCGCAGGAGCAGCCGGTTTTCCGTCAGCTGTGATCGTTCCCGTATAATATTTTAAAGTGGGTCGAAGAGAGGCGAGTTGTCATAAGACACTTTTCCTCTCAGCTCCCGTAAGAACCGTACGAGCATGTTTCCATGCATACGGCTCCCGACTAAAACCTAAATTACTATCCTTTAATCACATGGTTAACTGGGTGCTTTTTCTTATGACATTTTGTACATAAAAGTACAGATTTCAGGCTTCTAGAGCTGTCATAAACACTCACTTGGTCTTTTCTTGAAGACCTTTTAACCATTCTAGTGTGATGTACCCGAAGGGTTACGTTTTCTTCACCACATTCCATGCATTTCTTTCCATATTTCGCTATCAAGTCATAGTAAATTTGTGGTGAAAAGCCATCTCCTATCTGTCCATAAACCTTTTTACTTGTATCTTGAAACCCCTGAGCTTCTTTATGACCATTGCTCTTGATTTTCCTTGATATGTCCCCTGGAGAAATATATTTAATATCAGAGAAGTGTTTGAAATATATAATGTTGTCATCTAAGGAAACACGAAGTCTTTTTGCGTTTGCTCCCCATTTTTGAACTTTAGACCGTGTTCGAAATCGTTTAAAGACCTTGCTCATCGTTCTAAGTTTGTATTTCTTTCCTAACCAATGACATATCTTCCAGAAGAGCCATGTATCCAATCTGCTTGCTACTTTTGAATAGTTATTACATATCTTATAAAAGTTCCCCCAGCCGTTAATAATTCTATTGAGATAGTGAAACAAATCGTAGGCTGCTAGGTGATAATTATTTCTTAGAATCTTTTCTATATTTTCTTTGACCTTATCTTTTGCTTCATCTGGAACATATACTTTCGAAAATCCATTGTAACCAGTACATGTTTGGCTTGGAGTTTTAAGAATGTAATAACCTACAAATTTGAAGCCTTCTGTAGCGTGCGTAATGGTCGTTTTCTCATCACTCAGGGTAAGCTTCAGGTTTTCCATAAGCCATCTTTTAATTTCTTCTTTTAATTCCTTTGCTGACTCTTTTCTTTGATTTCCAATAAGAATAACGAAGTCGTCTGCATACCTGGTATAGCCGATTGATGTATCGCTGAAGTAACTTTCTTTATCATATTTAGGGGTATTTCTTATTTCTTTACGTAGCCTCTTGATTTCACTTATCATTTCCTCTTTAGAATTAAGTGAGTATTCTACATACTTAGAAGCACCATACGGTTTAGTCGTAAATGGGAAATTACTGACTTTTGATAGTCTGCTAATTCTATTGCTCAGATAGCTGTACTCTTTGCTTTTTCTTTCATATTCCGTTCGATCTTTCTTTAGTTGGTCTATATGTTGTTGTATTTCCTGTTTATTCGCAAAGTGAATATCCTTAGGTTTATCCTCATTTTCCAAATATGTTCGGGCTTTATATGATGTTTTTCCTTCATCTATTGCATTCTGTATTCTTTTAATTCTGTTATTGAGTTCATTGTATTTCTTTGTGTATTTATAGCACTGCTTCATGTTGGTAAGCTTTGTTTCTATAAATTTATCAAATTCGTGTAAGTATACATTGGCTAGTACTGGTGATATGATTCCACCTTGCGGTGTTCCATCTTTTGTTTCATATATAGGGTACTTTCCATCAATCCCATAACCCATTTGATAGCCACTTTTAAGAAATTTATTGATAAGATTAATGAACCTTTCATCTGCAATTCTTTTCCTTAATATGTCTAATAATTGGACATGATTGATGTTATCAAAGCATCCCTTTATATCACCTTCTACTACCCAGTCATATTTTCTACATGTTATATCGTTAATTGCTGTTTGGCAGCTTCTTCTCGGTCTGAAGCCGTGTGACGTTTCTTTGAATACAGGTTCATATATTGCTTCTAAAATTATTTTAATAGCCGATTGAACAATTCTATCTTTCAATGAAGGAATCCCTAA
The DNA here is from genome assembly GCF_009497655.1 of Priestia megaterium. Taxonomy (NCBI): domain Bacteria; kingdom Bacillati; phylum Bacillota; class Bacilli; order Caryophanales; family Bacillaceae; genus Priestia; species Priestia megaterium. Next base: position 41,153 of record NZ_CP023318.1, read on the forward strand.
AGGTCTTCGTTTCCCGTTTTTCTTAGGTATGGTAACCCTTCTTACTGGAAGTGGTTTATATGTTTCACTTCTTATCATTTCTGCTAAGTCTTGAATAGCTTCCTTGTATATCTCACTTATTTCATATTCTGTTTTGACTACCCCATCGACACCAGCTGTATTAGCACCTTTGTTATTTCTTATTTGGTCATATGCTACTTTAAGAAATTCAGGTTTTTGGACAATTTTATATAGCTTTTTAAAACGTAACTCCTTATTTTCTTTTGCTGTTTTGGATAGGTAAGCAACTCTCTCCATAGCATCAAACAAAGGTTTCACCTTCCATCCATGTTAGAATTCACTTACGATTTTAGCCCTGTGCCATTCGCCATGTAGTAGGCTTTCCCTACCTCGGACTACTCAAGCACATCTTTAGGTAGTGTAGCTTCATAGGTCAACTACCGACCTCCCTTACACTACCGTTGCAGGTTATCTGTATAGCACGTATTGCTTAGTGTTAGGTTATCTTCAACTGGCTCCACAATCTGTGGCTGTGTTCATCTGATTCAATCACATATGTAGTGTGTTGAATCCTCCGTCAGGTTGATTAAATAACAGCCGTCCTTTGTTATTTAATAGATGAAATGAACTTATCAATAGCCCTTTCGTTCATGGTCGTCGTACATTACCCACCCAGCTCGATTTCGTAATTAACCTACTAACCATGACTAAGCCCACCATGTCGAGAATGCATCTTGCCTACGGCTATTTTGGCTCACATTCCCTTCTTTCACCCTCCAAGCTGACCGACTACAACAAGGCATTTTGTTGTAACGGGAGGGATTAGGTCTTGTTACTACACTAACAAGGTTCTTTCCGAACATTGCTATACAGACATCGTCTGCCGCCCGACCGCATCCACATACTTTGAGTCGCCGTAGCACGCTTGATACGGTACCATTTCAAGGCGTACACAGTGATACTTTCCTGTATGTTTGACTTGTTGATATTGAATTTGAGAAAACTTAATGGCTAATTCTGGTGTATATTTGCCTCCATTTTTCATAATGAAATTGATAAAGCCGGGGCCGAAGTTATAACTTTGAAGGCATAACTTTAAATCATAATGAGATTTTTCTAGTACACTTTTAAAATGTTTGACTCCTTGATCAATAGACGCTTCAGGATTCTGAATACACCCGACTCTTCCACATTTAGACTCTGAACTTTGCATGGGATCGTTGCCTCTTCCTCCACTTTCTTGCATCATAAGTGCCATCATAATGGGCACATAAGAAGCATCTAGCCCGTGTTTTTGTGCGTACTTTTCAAGCAAGGGTTGATACTTCATAACCTCTGGTGACACATTAGCTGTTCCCACGCCAATGCCTCCACCTTCAATCTCTGTTACCTCACTTTGTTGACTATCTTTTTCAAATTCGCCTGTGATCGCTACAATCGTACTCATGATTAAGAGGCCCGATAATCCTAACAGGATCAACGTGCCTCCAATCAAATATTTCTTTGGAATGAGCTGCAAAACAATATGCAAGGCTTATGCACCTCCACCGTACAGCACTTTTTCTTCCTCATCGATTTCAATATGAAACAGAATGTTTTTTACGGACTTAATACAAAGCAGCACATCCCCAATTGGCAGCTTCGGAATCTCAGCTAGTTCGCTGTCCGTAATCCCTGTTTTAAACACTCGTTGAATCGTATCTAAGTTGTTATCATCTTGCTGCATAATGAATTTATATTGTGTTAAATCAAAAAGCTTTTTAATTTTCTCAATCGCTGTTTGTTCCGAACCGTCTGGCACAAAGTCACTGATTAAATGACTTGCATAGATCAAACCTGCAAAGTATTTACGTGCTTCTCGACTGAACTCTGTTAGGAAATCTAAAGCATGTTCATTGCCCTTTTTCGTGTTCACAATGTGGTGCGCCTCGTCGATGACAATCAAATAACGAATGGCATCTTCAAAGGATAATGTCCCTTTCGTATAGGCTGCCAATTGTGGTTCTCCATTCTGCAGCATGCCATCCCATAATAAACTCATAACGTTGAAAAGCTGTGCCTGTGCAATTTCATCTTTTAATTTCGATAAATGACGGATCGAGAAGAATACGACTTGTTCATCGTTAAAATCTTCAATGGTTGAAATGCCATCAAACAAATGCGCGTACGTTTCAACCAAGTTTTCAATGTTCAGCTCGATTAGCTCAAGACGACGTTTCCGATACTCCCCTAAGTTTGGATGATGCTCTCTTGTTTTCTCATTTGCATATAGCTCTTTCCGAATGAGCTGTAGAAACTCACTAAAAGTTGGATAGGCTTCTGGTGAACGCCCTGTAATGTGATTGCTTGCGCCCTTTCCATCGTTCCATAACTGCTTTTGAATATAGAGTTTACGAAGGAGCTTTTCATACTCTTTTAATTCATCATCTTTTGCTTCTGGTGCAATAAAGCGATAAAAAACGGTTAGTTTGGATAGGTGCTGCGTAAAACTGTTTATTTCGTGCTCATGTGTTTTAAATACCTGTAAGGGATTAATTTGCCCTTCTGATCCATCTAGCGCAATCTGTTTACCTCCTAATTCTCTGACGAGACTTTCAAACTCTCCTACGATATCAAATCCTCGAATCTTATAGCCTTTAATGGCATTATCCGTGGTGACTTTCTTTAAAAATGTGGATTTACCTGCGCCCATTAAGCCCATTAACACCGCATTGTAACTTTTACGTTGTTGGTCTTTGTGAAACAAATCAAAGATGACGCTGCCACATGTACGAGTTGTCCCTTGATACGTACCGTATGGATCATCTAAGTGAGTAAAATGAAAAGGAAACCCTCCGGCTAATGCTAATGCGGGGATTTCCTTTCCTTTTCGCTTACTGGGATACTTCTTTTGCATGTCAAAGTGCGTCACTAACGATTCCCACTCATACTCTTGTTCATTTAAGAAAATGGATCCTCTGAAGTTATGCGTTTCAAGGTGATGAATGACTTCTTTTAATCGCTTTTCTAAGTCAGGAATCGTTTTTTCCGCAATATAAATACGAAGGTGTATCCGTTTGATCACTTCACCATTTGCGACTTGACGATATAGCTCTTTCATATCTAAATACTGTTCTTGGGCATCCATACGATCAATGTTTTCTTTAGCATTCACATGCCGTGCATTTTGTTCCGACATATTTTTATTAATGGCTTCTACGACTTGTTTTCGCTCATCGCTTACCACATCTAAGGTAGTAATGGCATTGGGCATATTCATAATCGGTTCCAGCCAAAAATCATTCACGTTCGTTGGGTACTCATAAATATGAATGCAAGTCGAATATCCATCTCCGTTTCGAACAAGGTTTTCTTTAAAGCTCACGCCCCCTTGTGGTTGAATCTGTGCCACAAAATGAGGATTGTATCCTTTTTTTTGCTTGATCTCTTGAGGTGTTTTCTCTTTTTTACCAAAAGGTAAAGTTATCATGGTTTTATCATCCTTTCTTATTGTTTATTACCAAGCTTGGCGTTTTGATTGTAGAGTTTGTAAAGAAGGTTAATCTGTTTTTCATCCGAAACAGGTAAAAGAGGTATAGCCAGTTGAATATCTCGCATAAATTGATCTTTTCGCTCTTTAACAGCGAGTTCAGTCGGTCCATATAAGAAAAGAAAGTATTCTCGATTGGTTCGCCCCCATTCTAAATATTGAAGTTCTTTTAACTTTTTTCGTAAGAATCGAAGCGATAACGCATTGTTAGCCTCTCGAATTTTTTTCTCAAGATACTGTTGTTGCTTTTGTGTGGAAACAGGCAAGTTTAATGAGATAATTTTAAATGGATCTTTATCGCCCTGGTATGTTTTCGCCAATGTATAGATATTGCGTTCTGCCTCTTGGTTGTGCATGGCATTGATATCTGTACTCTGAAGCTGCCAGATCCCAAAAAAGCCTCCCTCATCCTTTAGTTGAAATAACCCACTATCCGTTTGATCGATGATAGGAATAATATCAGCTACACTTTTCTTTACCTCCGGTAGCTTCTCTTTCTTTTTTTCCTTTTCAGCCTTTGGAAGTTGTAACAAAGAAAAAGGATTCTTTTTCTTTGTACGAGCAATCTGTTTATCCAGTTCCTTTTCATCAAAGAGAAGGGATGTACTTGCCTTTTTTTCTTTTAAAATAGCTTTCTCTTTTTCTAGGATTCTTTCATCAAATAATGCCATCAATCATACCCTCCTTTATTCTTGATCCCGATCTATGGCACAATACGTGCTCTTCTTTCGCACCAATGTAAGCAATAACGCCTCATACATCCGTTTTTTAGGGTTCGTACTTGGTCTAACAATCATCAATAGACCAAATACGCCCATAAAGATATAAAAGGGAATTTGAAGCGTTGGATGAATAAAAAAACGTAACATCATCGTGACCATCAGTAAGCCAATAATAAACAGCAAATCAAAGAGATAAAGAGATTTATTAATCTTTAATTCCGTTGAAATTTCTTTTGGAATGTTATAGTTTCCCATGATCTTTCTCCTTTCCATAAAAAAGAGAAGTAACACCTGTTACTTCTCATCTGGTTTATTTCGCTTTTTTGATCCAAGGTTTCGTAAATCTCGTCCTGTATTTCGTCCAATTTGATAAGAACGTTTTGTTTTATGGATCGTTTGTGAGTTATCAATACGTTCTTTTACCTTTCCTACGCTCTCTTTGACATTATTCCGTACCACTTGTGCAATATTACGTGTTTCTGTTCGATGTTGATGCGGCATTGGAATATCTTCTGTTGAAGCAGGAACAGTATCTTGTTTAACTTGTTGTTTTACTTGACGAGGTTCCTGTGTAGCTGCCACTTGCGCTTGTGCTTGATCCATTCCTGTCGGCATGGAAACAGAAGGTTCTCTTGTTGGTGTAGGATAACTTACACTTCCTACAGAGGAGCTGCCTTCATTTATACTTCCACCGTAACCGGAAGTTTGGACTTCTTCATGAACAGGTGTACTCATACTTCCTACAGAAGAGCTGCCTTCGCTTGTACTTCCGCCGTAACCGGAAGTTTGGATTTCTTCATGAACAGGCGTACTTGCACTTCCTACAGAAGAGCTGCCTTCGCTTGTACTTCCGCCGTAACCGGAAGTTTGGATTTCTTCATGAATAGGCGTACTCACACTTCCTACAGAAGAGCTGCCTCCACTTGTGCTTTCACTATGACCAGAAGCCTGCATTTCATTATGAAGAGGAGAACTTGCCTTTCCTACAGAAGAGCTGCCCCCATTTGTGCTTCCACTCTGACCAGAAGCCTGTATTTCATCATGAAGAGGAGAACTTGTCTTTCCTACAGAGAAGCTGCCTCCATTTGTGTTGCCACTCTGACCGGAAGCTTGCATTTCACCATGAAGAGGAGAACTTGCCTTTCCTACAGAAGAGCTGCCTCCATTTGTGTTGCCACTCTGACCAGAAGCCTGCATTTCATCATGTAGAGAAGTACTTCCACTTTCTACAGAAGATCCAGTACCTTCACTTGCACTTTCAGCATAACCAGAAGCTTGCATTTCATCATGTAGAGAAGCACTTCCACCCTCTACAGAAGATCCAGTACCTTCATTTGCGCCTTCAGCGTAACCAGAAGCTTGCATTTCATCATGTAGAGAAGCACTTCCACCCTCTACAGAAGATCCAGTGCCTTCATTTGAGCCTTCAGCATAACCAGAAGCTTGCATTTCATCATGTAGAGATGTATTTCCACCTTCTACAGAGGAAGTTGATCCTTGACTATCAGTAGAAACAGCTGCTGCTTGCATCTCATCCTGTAAAGAACTTCCTTGACCTGATCCTTTTCCTTCTGGAACATTCCCTTCACTATTTTTACCTCCTTCTTGTTTTTCAGTAGAAGATAACCCTTGTTGTTGGTCCTTTTGCTCATTGCCTGCGTTTTGACCTTTAGAAGCAGCGTTTCCTTTTTCACCTGGCATTCCTGCCTTTTTCATTTCTTCATGCAGAGCTGGCTGTTTTTCTTTATTTCCTTGTGTAGCTAACCCTTTTCCAAGACCCCCAACTCCTGCTGCTGTTTGAAGGACACCACTACCAAGACCTTTTCCTACACCACCAATCCCTTTGGCAAGGTTGGCTCCTCCTTTTGCTGTTCTGCCCATCATATTTATGCCACTTTCAAGTCCTTTTGCCATCGCAAAACCTCCTGCCAGAGCACCCCAACCACTTTTGAGACCCGCATCGATACCAAAGAGACGTTCACACATGATTGGGCCATCTACGACCGCAATACTATAGGCAATTAATGCAACAATATACGGAATACCATCTAATTTATTGCTAATAAAGATTGTTCCCATCAAATAGACCTTCATCGAAATGAAAATCATAATAATAACTAGGAACGTATTCATTATGTTTTTTAGTACAGCTTTTAACTTCTGTCCATCTGCTACATCGGCAGGCGCAACTAATTGGGCCAGAATCGCATTGAACCCTAGCTCGTAACATAGTTTTGCTAACTTAATAGACGTAAATAACAACGTCATCCCTATTACAAAAAGGGAAACCGCAATTGTCCAGAAGTTCCATGCCCATCGATAATAAAGTTCGGGAAAGAAATCAAACCATCCATTATTTAGTTCTGCAACTCCATCTTTTCCATCTGGTGTTAAGGATGCTTTATGTGTGAGTATATCTTTTCCTTTGTCTGATAGTTTATCTTTCTCATTTACTTTAAAGTCACCATCAATCTTTTCAGTAATATCGATCATCATAATATTTTTTTGTGGCACTTTATTTGGTTCTTTTAATTCCGGACTCTTCCATTTCGTAAGATCAAATTGTGCGACATCTGTTAAATTACTTTTAATAATCTTTTCACTTACCGTACCTTTTTCATTTAAATCAACAGCTTCAATGGCTTGATCGGTGAATTTATCAGCTTTTAACATACTTGTATTTAATAAAAGTAAGACTGCCATTGAGATAAAAATGTTAATCATGATCTGTTCACGATTGACTTTTTTTTGAATAATCAACATGTAACCGATATACAGAAAGGAAAAAGCCAGTAACACATATAAAAAGGGTTGAATCTTCGTAATAAAGTCTTGAATATCAGGAGAATTAAAAAACGATTTAACGCCTAATACACTGTCTGTAATCCCTTCTAGTCCATCCACTAGAAATGAAAGAACTTGAATACATCCCCAACCCAATTTCCGTAATAAATAAGTGAGGATATTTCCAACATCTAAGTACTCCGAAAACTCATGTAACTTTTCAAGAATTTCTTCATCTTTCATCTGCTCATCTCCTTATGCACGTATTACATGCCTTGAAACAACGTATCAACGGTTATTTCTAATCGTTCATCCAGAGGAGAAACACGAATTTGTACAGGCGCTTCTCCCTCCTGTCCTTTTTCTAGCTGTACAGTACCGTCTAACAACCCAATCAACACCTGATGTCCTTCCTTCACAATCGGTGTATAGTCCTCTAAAATACGTTCTAATTCCTTCGAAATACTAGTCATTCTTTCTCCCCCTTTTGATATTAGGCTTCTTGTTTTTCCATTTGGTCTTGTAACTGAGTAAGAGTAGAATCAATTTTTTTACGAACAAGTTCATAGCCTTTAGGATCAATTCCGTTCATGAAAGCTAGTTGCTCAAACTCTTCATCAAAATCTCCCATAGCTAGTTGTTCAACATCTTCTGTCGTTTTCTTCATTACGTGAGGTAAAGAGGTTCTAATAAATTCAAAAACACTTGGATCATTGCAAAAGAACTCTTTGACTGTTCTAGTTTTCCAGTTTTCAAGGGTTATAGCAGTAAAAAGCTCATTTGGTGACTCCTTGACTTTCTCTTCTGTTTTTATCACTTCCTCAACTTTTTTTGTTAACTCCTCAACTGGAGGAGTTGCAAATGGTGAAAGAAAGTTATCAATAACCAGGGATCTTGGATTGACTTTTTCATGTAAAGACGAAATATCAATATCTAGAATCGAACGATCCGTATTAAAGTCATCTCCAAGGTATTCCCAACGGTATTTCAACGCTGTTTTTCCGGTGTTATAGATGGGATGTGCTTTAATTCTCTGACGTGCTTTATCTTGACGTTTTACAACACGTACAACCACACTTTCTCCTTCCTGTAATTCCATTAATTCATTTGGTGTTAATAATGGCTTTCCATCCACTCCCTCTGTTTTACTTTTATCTGTTGATAACCCTTTTCCACTTCGAGAGGTGGAATTGATTGTACCGTCTCCTAATTTTTGTGAGATGGTTCTAGCTGTTTCATAGTTATTGCTTAAAATATAAATCGTATTCCCACAGTTCCCTTCAATCGTTTCGGCATCATCTCCATATTTATTTTTTAGCTGTGCATAAGCTTGTATGACTAAGTTGAAGCGTATATTTCGCCCTAAACAAACCGTGATAATGTTGGACATTCCTTCGATTGCCGGCATGTTGCCGAATTCATCTAACAACACCACTACTTCTCGATGACACTTGTTTCCTCTTGCCAACGAAGCGTTCTTAGAAAGCACATAATATAACTGCCGAACAAAAATAGAGGCTATTACATGATTACTTGAATCGTAGTCTGGTGTGACCATAAAAATGGCGATTGGTTTTGTAAAATACGTCACTTCCTTTACATGAATAGTTGGATGCTGATTCTCGACTGTAAACGTCGTAGCTCCTGTTTCTTTCGTGATTTTATTAATCGATATCACTGTTTCAAGCCTCGATGAAGTAACGATTTTATCACTCAACTTTTCACCAAGAATAATTTCATCATTACTTTTTAACTCACTTGTAAAATTGACTTCAAATAACCCTTTGGCATCCGTTTTAATTGTTTCTTTTTGACCATTTGGAAAGATGATTTCTAAGCGAGTAAGAGGTGCTGCTGTTCCTTTGATCGTTTTCCCAAAGCCCACACGCTTTAAATCGACACTGTTTTTAGAGGTCATCTTGGAAATTTCGTCAAACGTAAAAATGGATAATCCATTCATTGTTTGAGTAAAGATCCCTCCTCTTGTCGTACCTTTTGAGAAGTTCGATGTCGCATACTGCATTTTGGCGACACTTTCTGTTGGAAGACCATCAAAGTACATATCTAACGCATTTTGGGTATCCCCTTGCTTATTAATGACAACTTCTTTTGAGCCTAGCTCCGACAACATATTTGCCACTGTGTACATGGTAATCTTCTCTTCTGTTTGTTCTGTAATGCATTTATCCGTTACGGCAAGAATCATGGCATTACATAAACTCATGGCACATTGTTGCCAGAACGGATCTTTCGCATTTGGATTGTAATAAAGCGTATACGATAGCGTGTTACATAACGCTTGAGCTGTTGAATAATCACCATCTTTATACGTTTCTTTTATCATTTCTAAAAGGTTATAACTCATCGATTCTAATGGATTGAGTAAGTTTAACACTTCAACATGATAGCCTCTTTCCTCTAGTGTGTTTTTAGAAGCAGCAAGCAACTCCCCCTTTGGATCGTTGCAGACTAGAGAAGGTTGTTTTTCAGCTCGTGAGTAGATATCAATCGTTGGAAAAACAAAGGTTTCCCCTTTCCCTGATCGTGTAATCCCAATGATTAAATTATTAACGGGTGTGTCATCAATCAGCATGTAGCTTTTCTTCGTAAAGAATCGATGTGTGTGGAGAAGCTTCTGTATTCCCTTTAAAGCTTTGTACTCTTTCCATGTTTGAATGAGGTCATAGGTTTGAATACGTGAAACAGGTACGCCACCTCCACCTTGATACGTTGTCGTTTTTTCAGGTACTTTTCGATATTGCTTTTTCAGTTCACTTCTTGTTGTAAAGCGTCCCGATCCTTTTTGATTGTGGTTTAAATCTTTGAAGTTGGATCGAATATTATAAGCAAATTTGGCCGTTAATAAGGTAGCCACTAGACACATCACTCCATATAAAGGCATGTACTGTTGAAGATGAATCTCTGTCAAAAAGGATGTTTCTAGATGAAATGGCTGCGGTTCAAACACATCACTAAATGTTGTTTGAACAAGGTTTCGCATCATGTTAAAAAGAAAGTTCAAGATAAGTAGAATAGACACAAAAAAACAAGCACTTAAAGGAATAAGTACTTGTTTTTCAGCGACCACATATTTGATGGATTTATTAGTTTGCATTTCTTATTCCCTCCTGGTCAATCTCTTCAGAAGTAGGAATAACATAGTAGGCACTCGATGAAAGAGAAAAGAACGTTTGATCTCTTGCCTCATACTTGTGTTGAAGGTAACGAAAAGCCGTGTTAATGTCCCATTGTACCTCTTTCATATCCTCTTCGGTTATTACATAGGCTTCATTAAAAACTAAGTCGTCTTTTTCTTGTTGAGTGAGCTTGGAGATATCAAAAGGAGGCATCGTTGGTTTCGTGCATAATCGAAACTTAAACGCATATTTCAGAAAATCGTCTGTAAGAGTGATCGAATCGGCATTTTTAAAGATAATGACAATCTGATTCTCTAAAAGAATGACATTATGAACACTGTTCGCAATACGTTGGGCATGAAGTTGAGTCGTATGAAAGCTGCCTAATTCAATTTCGAGGAATAAATCTTCTTCATAGTACTCGACCCCTACGACAAAGGCTTGCTTCTGGTTTTTCACTTTTGTTTGTGTATACATCCTATTCATCCTTTCTTATAGATTTTTTAGAAGTTCTTCTTGTTTCTTTTGTTGATCCGTTAACGACTTGATTTTGTTTTCATCCTTTTTGTCCTTCTTGTTCTCTTCCTCTACTTGTTTTTTTGTTTCTTCTACCTCCTTTTTCGTTTTTTCATAGGTTTCTATTTTTTGATTCAATTCTTGGTTTTGAATATGAGCTGCCTCTTCTTTGGCCTCCTTAACTTTATCTAACTTCAAATAGCAATAAGCCTTCATTTCATACCGTTTATCAGTCATTTCTACTCCTGATTGTCGCATCATATCTTCCCAACGTTGTTCGTGATAGGCAAGATCAAAGGCTCCGTTTGGAGAAGGAAACGTTTGTTGAAACGCTTTTAACGCATTGACATCTCCCTTCTTTGAAATCATACTTTCCACTACTTCTGGATGGCCTCCCTGAAGCTGAACAGCTTCTTTATACTTTTTTTGATCGACGAGAAGGCTCATATAAACGTTTTTCTGTTCTTTCGCAAGACTTTGTTCGTCAATAGAAGAAAGCTGTTTTAAAGCCCCTTCTGAATCTCCTAAGAGCGCTCTTTCATATGTTCCTGTTATTTTTTGTTCGAGTTTGACTTGTTGTTGTAAATCTTGAATGGTTTCAGCTCGATCTTGGGAAGTAGCCACTGTTGAAAAACACGTTGCTGAAAGGATAAGAAGGGATAAAATCCCTCCTATATAGGTCAACCTTCGATTACGAGTAGAAAGGACAGATGTTTGAGCCGTTTGCATATGATCCTCTGTTTCTTCCTCTAAAGAAAACGAACCATCTGTTGTTTTCAGATGGTCCGGTACTTCCTTTTCCAATTGTTCAAGAAAACTTCTCTTTCGAGCTTCCTGTATATCGTCCATTTTTAAAGAGCTTAACTTTTTCTTAATATGATCGACTACATGACGAGCATGCCCCGATCCAATGGACAATGTTCCTGCATATACCTCTTGATCTTCCTCATCGAGGATAAAAAAATCTGCATGAGCTTTTTTCTTCATACGCTGATAGTGGGTTTCTAAAGTCTCTGTCATCTCACAAGCATCCGAAATTGATAACTTTTGAAATGGCTTCAGCTCTTTTGTTCCACTTTTTATAAACATGACAGACAGCATGTTTCTCCATTCCTTTCGTCTAAAAATGAGCATAGAAAAAAGCTATACAATTAACTGTATAGCTTTCTTAGCTTCCGAATCGGATATTTGTATTAACACCTTCAGCTAATGCATAAGCACCCATAACAACCACTAAACCAACTGCGCCTCCAACAAACCATGCGATACATTTATGACGACCTCGTTCTCCACCTAAAATTAAGTGATAACCACCTATACAAAAGCCAAGAGCTGCGGCAACCATCGCAATACGCTGCAACCATTTGATAATAGACTTTCCACTTTCGATGAGGCCATTCATGCCATCGGCCGCCCCAAGGGTTAAATGCGAAGTTAACTGCGTCACATCCACGCTATTTAATAAATCTAACATGTATTTCACTCCTCTTTTCATTAATTTTGCGTTACGGGAATACTTTGTGGTCTTACAGGAACTTGTTCAGCTGTTTTCGGTTCGTTTTTTTCCTCCTCCTCTTCTTCACCTGTAAAGGCACTTAATGCTTGAAGAATTAAATCCTGATTTTCTTCAATAAACTGTTGGTGTTGTTGATGTAGCCAGTCATTGTATTTGTTTCCATTGACTTTCAGCAATTTTTCCACAAGATCTTTGGATTTCTTTAATTCCTTTTGGGAGATCGTCAAGATACCACCACCTTTCAAAGCTTATCTCTTATTCTTCGAAATACAGTTCTTTTGAGGTTTCAATAAAATGAGAAAGTTCTGTTTCTAACTGAGATGACTCATAATCGTCTAGTTTAATTTGTTGCTTTAACTCCCCATCTTTATAGGCAGCTAATGTATCGGAATCTTGTGGTACTCCATAATAGTTACTATTTTTATCACGATCATATTGTGGATCACGACTATAGATTTCTTTTGCATCCACATCATTTTCCTTTAAAGCCTTTTTTACTTCATTCATATATACTGGACGCGTACTTTCACGGAATGAATACATCACAAATCCTGTGCCATCTTCTTTCATAAATTTTTTCATTCCTAGTGGATGTAATTCTTCTAGTTCACCATTTCCTTTCACTTCACTTGAATTGTAGGAAGAGACAAACGCTGTGCCTATTCCAAGAGCCACAACGATTCCTGCCACCGCAGAAAGTAACCATTTTTTGTTTTTCATAACCATTCTCCTTTGTTCTTAATATTCAGACATAACAAGCGATTCTGAAACCTACCGAGAGTCATATTTTACCACAGGTTTAGCGATCATCTCTGTCTTTTCAAGTCTATGAAAGGAAATATATACCCGTTTCTGGCTGGAAGGGCAAACCCTATATTGGCATGCATAGTTTTCACTAAGCCCAATAATGCACAACGTTTTCGGCATGTACGAAGAACCTCGTGTATCTACTGTTTGAAGTGTTGTCGCTTCTTCGGATTTACCCTCACGCCATCACTCTTCACAGATCATGGATACACCGTCACTGTTTTATTGCTAGATCACCGATGAGTTTTAGGACGCACTCATCGAACCTTATCGTTATCGTATACCTTCACCCCCTTGTGATCCGTTTAGGGGAGGCACGCAATATGTAATTGTCAAGGTACCACTTCTCGTGCTCTCGGCACGTTTCAAAATCGCTTGTATGCTGCATCTAAGAACTAGCAGGTCTTTTGTAAAACTCCCTTCAATTCTTCATCTTTTTTTCTGCGCTTGGCGACGATGGTATGAGCCTGATCCATTACTGAGCGTACTTCATAATAAATATCAGCTACACGTTTGACATCGCCCGTTCCTTTTTCTACAGCTACCCCTCCTTTTAACGTATACAACTTTCCATCAAAGGTTTTGGCACTTTTCGCCCGTGCATCTGATATATCATAGAATGCTAGTCGCTTTTGTGCTTCCATGTTCATCGCCCCTTTAAGCTGTTAAGTATTTAAAAACTTAGTTCATATCCTTCTGACCTGTTAAGAAAATATCTTCTAATCTAAGATCCAATGCTTCTGCGATTTTCTTCATATTTTCAAAAGTTGGATATTGACGAGTCCCATTTTCGATTTGAGAAATAGTTGGTTGCGGGACTCCTGATAATTGAGCTAGATAGGTTTGGCTCCATTTCTTGGATAACCTCTTTTCTCGTATGGTATTTATTTCTAGCACCTCCTTGAACACATTATATTCTATTTTAAATAATTTGTAAACTGATTATAAATAATTTTTTTACGAATATTTTTAGGTTTTTATTATTTACGAATTTTTTCTGATAAGATAAATCTAAATACAAATATTTTATAAGGATGAAGTGCAATGGATATCAAGAAATATATGGGTATAAAAATCAAGGAATATCGAAAGGCAATGAAACTTACTACTATGGAATTAGGTTCTTTATCTGGAACTTCACAAAGTACCATCAGTGAAATAGAACGAGGTACTCGATCTATTCAAGTGGAATCCTTAGCCAAAATTTGTAACGCTCTTGGTGTCACGCTTAACGATGTTTTGCCTATAAGTGCTTCTCAAGAAAAAACAGATGCCTCTTATACTCCTGAAATAAGTCAACTTACAAATTTAATTAGCTCTTTGTCTTCTGACGAAGTTAGATTACTTACAGATATACTTTTAAAGGTTAATCGATTACCACAGTCCGACAGAGAATCCTTAAAATCTTTACTTAACTCGTTAATGAATAATAAGTTATAAATATATGTTAGAAGATTTTATCAGTTTAGGGGAGGGTCAAAAAAACACCCCTCCTCAAACGGTTATAATCGTGGTAAAATATGTAGTTTTCTCTATAAATTATAGTCCTTGAAAACATAACAAAAAAAACAAAATGTAATGAAAAAATTAGCTGCAAACTAACTCCTCACTGCATTTTGCTTTTTATAATTCGTAATTGTCTTTTTATTGTTTCGACAGATTTATATAATTTGTCAGCAATTTGTGATTTATTTAACCCCTGTTCCCTTAAGGTATAAACTTCACGTTCTGTTGGCGTTAATATCTTTATTTTTCTTTCCTTCCTTAACTCTCCAACTAATACATTTGTGACATCAGCATGGAGACTAACTTTCCCTCTGAATGCTTCTCTAATAGCATTAGGAATATCTCTATAAGACGTTTTTGTTATGTAATTAACAACACCTGTATCAAAGCATTCAAGTATAATATCCTTTTCATCCCAAGATGTTAGCATAATGATCTTCTTTAAACCTTTTTTGTATAAGTGCCTAGCAACTTCTAAACCATTTAGGTTTTCTTCATCACCCTCATCTTTTAGTAACGTTAAGTCCAATAAAACTACATCAATATTATTATAATCAACTTGTAAGGCTTCTTCTTTATTGTAAGCTTGTGTAACGACAGTAATATCGTTCTCTTTTTCTATATAATCACTTATACATTGCATCCAAACAGGATCATCTTCTACAATCATTAATTTTATTTTGTCCATAGGTTATTCTCTCCTATTAGTTTAGAGTTAAATTGTTCATTTACCCTAAATTCAATAATTCTCTTGGAAGGCAAAGTTAATGTAAAAGTTGTTCCTTTTTTGACCTTACTTTTTACTAAAATATCGCCACCATGTTTTTTGAGGACATTGTAACAGTAGGTTAAACCAAGTCCAAAATTTGTTTGATTATGTTTAGTTGAATAAAATGGATCTAATACGTGAGTAAGTTCATCTTTTTCAATTCCTTTACCCTCATCTATAAAGTCAATATGAATCTTCCTTCGAGTCTTATAGACTTTTATTAGAATTACACCTTGGCCACTCATTGCCTCACTGGCATTTTTGATTATATTTAAATAAGTTTCTTGTAATTGCTCGGTATCACCAAAAACTATAGCATCGACTTCATATTGTTTAATGATTGTGATATCAGGATTCATATTTAAATAAGGTTTAAGCAAGTTAATTGCTGAATCTATACTTTTCATGAGGGAAAATTCAGATTCTTTAAGGTTTGTAACGTTTATCTTACTTTGAATACGCCTTGAAAGTTCTAAAACGTGATTTGTTGAATTTAAAACTAATTCTAGATTTTCAGCATACCTTTCTTCAGGTGGAATTTGTTCTTTGATCTGATTCACTAATAAATCAATTTTAGCTATTTCATTTTTTATTGTATGGTTGAACAACGCTGTACCGGAACGCGCTGCTTTCATTGTGGAATCACGCATTTCTTTTTCGAACCTAATTCGCACTCCAAGAATTCCATATTTAACTCCAAAGTAAACAAAAACAAGAAATTGAATTACTATAATCCAAGGATTATAATGCCATACGCCCACAATCCCCAACGCTTCTAAGATAATATTTGTGATTAGCGCAAACGTAAACATTGGAACTACAAATACACAAGTCAGTATTTTTCTTCTCTTAATAATTGGACGATCTTCTCGCCATGCGGCGTATATCAATAAAATATTAGCTACTATCACATATGGTACTACCCAAATCGCTAAGATACGGAAATTAACTTTAAACTCTGGATATACTTGAAACATAAGATACATAATAAAGATTGGAATTAGTAAGAGCACCTTTAATATATTTCTCTTTCTTACATTACCAATTGCATCCGAATAAACTATTCCAAAAATCAACATACCATATGGTGTAAAATAGTGTCCTATCGATGTAAATATCCCATCCAAATGTAATACCCATTCTGGCCGATGTATCCCTTTTCCTAGTAAGGCTCCTATCCCTCCAAAACCTCCACAAAACCCTATAACACTTGCCCATCTAATTTTCTCATTTTGAGGATTTCTAAAAAAAAGAATTGAACTCATTAACCACAGTAAAGCCACCATTATAAACATGAACATATGCCCATTACCTCTTTAGCTTATTTTGTAGAAAAGAAATCGTATCCTTTGCAATCTTTTTTCGTTTAAGTACTATTCCTGCATGCCCACAATTATAGACACAACGTGTAGGTTTACCCCAAGACTCCCATAATAGATCTGCATCTTGAATATGAACGTACTGATCATGTTTAGCAGAAATTAGTAGTATATTTTCTTTATTCATTTTTGGAGGTGCTTGATTTGGCTCGGTTAATTTCCAATACTTCACCAGATCGTTGTAATTAACTCCATGAGACTCTAAGTCCTTTCTTATATACTTACCAGGAATCGTATTCCATATTGAATAACTAAGGCGATTAGAATAGAATATAGAAACTAATGCATCAATTTCTGACTCAAGTGTAGCAACTAAATTTGAGATAAAGCCACCGAGACTAACACCAATTATAATTACAGGACCTTGTTTGTTATTTTTTATCCATTGAATTAGAGCCCTTAAATCAACGATTGCTTGCCTAGTAGATTCAACAGTCCTATTAACATTGGCACTAACCATAAGTTCTCCACTGTAAAGTGATGCTTCTGGCTGACGTTCTAAATGGTAAGGAAGTGTATAGTAGTACATATTCCACCCTAAATTATTCATAATTGAATCATGAAAAATCTTCTTTACCCTATCAAACCCTTTCATTCGCCAACCATGTACAAAAATAACATTAGGCTTACTTCCAGCTTCATTTAAGAAAGACTCACCTCTTACGTAATCATTGGAATGATTCCCAGAAGGTATCAAACTTTCAAATCCAAATTCTCCTATGTTATAGCCATTTTGTTTAGAAGTTATATTCAAATCAATATCTGCAAGTGATGATGGTAGTTCAAAAAAAATATCTCTATCTATATTCGTTTGTGCATGAGCAGAATCAATATGGTATTGATTCTCTTTACTGCGGTCTTTATGCAAATCATGCAGAGCATAATAATCTATCAATTTTGAAAGTAACAAGTTAGTATCCCCCCCAGTCGATTCTTTATGTTTTGTTATTTTTTACATTATTTCTCATGATATCAAACTCTCTACTATATTTACATGAATCAACAATCCCTTTATTTCTGATATACGAGAACCAATTAATCTCTTTTTGTTGACATTAAGATAAATAAAACTATTTTTTTACCAATTTTTGAATTGTGCGATAGTCTATAGACCTAACTTTTATAAAAAAAGAATTTTTGTCACTTTAATTAATGTTAAATGTCTCACTAACTGAGTAGAAATTCTCTACATTGGGAATAGAAATTATCTTAATTCCATCCTAAAAATAGATAATGGACTGTTATTAGTTCATTGCAGAACCCACCCTATTTCTTTAGAGCAGAAATCGGCTTCATTCAAAGCAATAAGTCCACCCTTAGTTTAACTTAATTTGAACTTAATAACTATTTTTCAAGCAACCAAAGGATAAGTTCAACTAAACCCACCACAAGTTCATCATACGTTCACCACAAAACACACCAACACTAATTCAAGTAGAACTTAAGTTAAACTTAAGTCATAACAGTTCATAAAATAAGATATATAAGCAAACTCCAAACAGGAATTGTTGATTTTTTGTCGAAATCATATAAAATTAAATGAATAGGTGGCTGTGAATTGAGTGAATACACATAAACCTAACAGGTAAATAACCGTGAACTGAGTGAACATAATCAAATGAAGTGAGTGAATGACTGTGAACCGGATGAACTTTCATAAAACTTACAAATGAATGACTGTGAACTGAGTGAATGTACATAAAACCCTAATAAATGGTGGTGGATTACATGAATAATTCTGAAAGTGCAAACTTCATTGGTGTACCAGAAGCATCTGAATATACCAATATTCCTCCTGAAACATTAAAAAGGTATTTAATTAACCATGAACAGTTTTTGAATTTCAAAAAAGAAGGTAGACGTTATAAAATAAGTATTGAATCGCTAGATCTATTAAAGAAAATCCGTGAACTCTATAGCGAGGGGTTACTAAAAGAAGATGTAAACGATAATTTGGCAAGTGATGGACTTCCTATAACTATTACAGTCAAAAATCAAGAAGAAAAAGGTTCTATCTCTATAAACGATGAACTAAGTGAAATAAAAAAGATGTTACAACAACAAGAACAACAGATGACACAGCAGATGCAATTTAATCAAAAGTTAGTAGAAGAGTTACAGAAAGTTAGCCAAACCAATCAAGAATTAAAACAAATGATAAATAGAAAAGATACTGAGTTGATAGGAGAGTTAAGAAAAGGATTATCAGAAAGTAAAAGGATGATTGAAGAAGCTTCTGCTAGTGCAGAGTTAGAAAAGAAAAAAACATGGTGGGAAAAATTAATAGGTAAATAATAAAAAGCTTCTACTAGTGGGTCAGTCCCCGAGATAGTAGAAGCTTTTTATTGTTATGTTGTAACTTGATTATAAAATCCGTCGATTATAACACATTTTTAATATATTGAGGAGGGTTATTTTTTTGACCCTCCTCAATCTTTAAAATGAATTGTATAATAAAATAAATTTATTATTAAGGAAAAACAGTTAAAAAGAATTCTTTTGAGATATATTACTAATTTTTATTGAATTATGAGATTAATTAACGCTATAATAAAACTAACAAAAATGACCGGAATAGAAAAAAGACTTCAACTGTTTAAGTAGTGCGACCAACACACTTAAACCGTTCCCCCTAATTGCGGTAGGGAAAACACTTGTCGAAGTCTCTTGTTAATAGATTTAGTTTTCTATAAAGTAAAACTTATGTTTTTATTTTATATGAAATTAACATCTATTTCAAGGGCTTAGTTCATCAAAATCAAGGCATTGTTTTCCTTTCTTAAGGGAAATAGTGTCTTTTTTGTGTTCCTTGAAGGAGAAGATGAACAAATGACAAAAATATTGACCTGCTATTTAAAAGATGTAGACACCTTCAACGGAAGGTTTAAGTGGTTATGGAAGAATAAATCCATACTTCGGAAAAAGAAAGAAGAGTTTTTAGAAATTATTCGTACCCATTACAAACAGAACCAATCAGCCATACATAAAGAATTTCCTAAAAAAAGAATGGAAATGCTCGATCATGTCATCTATAACCTAGTGGCTACAGGCATCCAAGCCATTCGTTCTGAAACGCTCATGAAGAAATTTGAAGTTTCTAAAAGTACGGTTTCTCGTTTTGTACGTTCGTTAAAAGCGACGCCGTTTGTCCTTGTAGCACGTTACATTAAAGAGGATGCAACAGGTACTCATCCTGATAGCTATGTGTTTATTCTTAAAAGCCATAAGAACTTTAATCACATTTGCGAAGAAATCTTTTTTGCCCATGATACAACAGGTATACAAACGGTCCAACAAGAAGAAATGACAACTCCTGTGACGCTTCCTGTGATGCATCCTGAAAGTGTTGAAAACGTTGATACAACAAGCTTAAAGGCCGATAAATCATCTGGTGCCTTTATTAACCTTGATTTACCTGTAAATCATATAAATAATCATTTAATGTCTGCTTCACAGTCATTTACTTATATCAAAGGTGTTCCTAAGAAAGTCAATCAAGTCTACGCAGGTAAGTATGGTCATCAATTAAAAGACTTTTATGCTCGCATTCAAAATGCTGCAAAAACCGTCAAACGAGATACAGAGATTGATATTACTAAAGGGCAAGTACATGAAATTGCGTATACATCTATTATTGGATTAGACAAATATGTACATGAAGCTAATCATAAAGGCAATTCTTTGTCCTTAGATAATATGTGCCAATTACTCTATAAAATTGCGAAAAACCAATTCTATCAGTTGGTTGATCCTAAAAACCAGGATTATTCATCAGTATATCCAACTCATGAGGAAGTTATACATAAAGAAGAGTCATCAACAAAATTGTTTATACCAAAACATATTATCCGTAAAGAAATCGTTCCTGATTGGTTACAGGCTGAGCAGGATCAAGAGAAGGGTACAAAAAAAGTAGAACTATCTTTAGAACAACAGCTTGAAATGATTCAGTTAAAACAAGACCTAGGACAAGAACTTACACCAGAAGAAGAGAACTTGCTGCAAGAACATTGCTCAACATACAGTACGTTAGAAATGGCGAAACTGAAACAAGATTTAGGACAAGCATTAACACCTGAGGAGCAGAAATTGTTGCATCAACATGTTAAATTAAAGGAACCAGCTTCTTAATTTTTAAAAATAGCTAAAGTACAGCAAGGACTTTCACTATTTTTAACGTATTCAGTGTTTTAAGGGCGGACTTGGCAGGATTTGAACCTGCAAGACACCAAAGTTGTATAGTGTAATACGACTGGCTGCTCTGCCATTGAGCTACAAGTCCACACTACAAGTATGCACATAGTCTTTGTTTATATGTACGACAGAAGAAAATGTAAAAAGTGAAGAAATCCCTTAGAAGCTAAATTATTATTAGGATATGTTTATTTAGAACACTGTTCTAAATAATAAATAAATCTATATCTACGCAGGAGGAGCACATTATGCCACATAAAATTACGTTAACTGGATCAGCCACAGGACCACTACGAGAATACGATCGCTATGTTGCCTTTGATATGCGTGAAAAAGGGTCACCATCTGCGCCTAAAGGCTTGAAGAAGAGTACGTTTATTTCGTACACGGTATTTGTTGCAAAGAAGGCTTTTAACAAAACAGGTCTCACGAAAAAAAGTATTATGCATGAAAAAATCTTAATTCAAGGCGAACCAACTTTAGACATTCCGATTGATGAATGCCCTGGTGAAGTAGGTGTAATCTGCTTCCAGATTACCGTTCTCCCGAATAAGAAAGACAAAGAAGACAATGAACCAAACGATAAAAAAGAGGCCAAACAAGAGGCTTCTGCAGCGCAACAAGAAGTTGCTGCTACCAAACAGGAAGAAAAACCGGCACCTACTTCTCAACCTGCAGCAAATGAAGAGAAGAAAGCTGAAAAAGTACAGACAGAAGTGAAGGAGACACCTGTTCAAGAGAAAAAGGTGGAGCCACAAAAGAAACAAATAACAAATCAGCCAAAAGGGACACAAGATCTTCTGAGTTTCGACGAAATCATCGTACCTGAAGAGTTCTTAAAGACACGTCCAAACCCTCAAAAAACACAAAAGGTCATTGATTTTGTGAAACGTACAGGGCGCCTGGATGAGCCATTAACGATCGAAAAAGGATCGAATATCTTGAAAGATGGTTACCGTCGTTATATTGTGGCCAAAACCCTTAAAATGGATAAAGTTCCAGTTATGTACGAATACCAGAAGTCATAATGTATTTCCTTGAAGATGACCCATTGCAAGGAGAGCGATAACAGTGACGATTGTGAAGGAAAGCATCATTTATCCATTACCACAGGATCAAGACATTGCAGAAATAGAAGGTTCTTTTCGCGTCCAACTGCCTAACGATTATAAAGAATTCTTGAAACAATATAACGGATGTACAGTAATAGATTCTACACCACTAACAATCATCAATAAGAGGTGTCAAATTGAACGTTTTTTGGGCATTATTAAAAACTTCAATGAGCATCCTTATGGTGTGTATGATATTGGTTGCTGCGAAACCTCTTTAGGAGAACAAGGCCGGAATTTTTATGATGAAGATCTCATTGGATCTGAATTAATTCCAATTGCGAAGCTAGCATGGGGAGATTATTTATGTTTGAACTTTCACTACGATAAGAACAATCCGTCTGTTGATTTCCTAGACTACGAAGAATCATATGAATGTGATCCAGCTACATCAAAGATTGCTGATACCTTTCAAGATTTTTTGAGTATGTTATTATCTAAGGATACAAAATAGCAGAAAATGCTATTTCGTAATGAGATTATCTACTCATTTTGATTTTCAATCATAAAAGAGGAAGTGTCGACATGAAAAAGTGGCTTTGGATCATGTTATCCGTTGGAGTTATTACTCTCGTGTTTATGATAAATTACTTTATAGACAAAAGTCAGCAACAACAAAGCATGATACACAGCGTCTCACTTACAACCAGCACATCTCCTGAGCAACAAAACATTGTAGAAGTAAAAAAAATGTACAAACAAACCACTGATTACTTTGATTATGAGCAAAAACAAAAGGCTGATTCTCTTAGGATGTACTACGGACAACCGGGAAGCACTCTTAACCAATATAAAGAGCTTCAAGGCATTCAACCTTCTATGATTCATGATGTGAATGTGCATTGGAAAAGTGAGCAACATGTCATCATCAACATTATGAAAACGAATCACCAACACAAAAACAAGGTATACAAACGATTTAACTATAACCTTAGCGAAATGTAGATCTATGGTTTTACGTGTCTTCATCGCGAGTCTTATGTGTGGTCTTACAATAACAATAGTTGTTATCATTAGCCTTTTTATGGTGGTTTACCGCCAGCATAAGCGAAGTTTACACGATTCGATGGCAGCTACCTATGTGAAACGTGTAGATCCTACCACAGTAGACAGCTCTGAACTTATTTAAAGCTTTTTTTTAAAGAGCAATGTTATATATTCAATAACCCTATTATTTCTACTCTTTTACATTTCAAAAAGGAGAAACTTATATGAAAAAGTCAACACCTTGTCCAGGGTGTCAAAAACCTATTACAATTGAGCATTTCGAAGATTTTTCAAGTCCTTTTACAATGAAATGTCCGCATTGTCGAGAAAAACTGAAGGAAACCAAAATGACCCCGTGGTTACTGTTATTAGCTGTTATTATCATTCCTTTATTGGTTTATCTAGGAATTACGGTTAAAAGTTTCTTGGCCGGCCATTTTCCTGTTGTTGAAAAGGTACCAACTATGATTGTATTTATGGCTTTTTGTTACCCTGTGTATGCCTTATATGAAGCTTATAATGCCGTTATTATCTTTAATAAGGGAAATTTACAACTAAAAAAAACTAATTAATCTTTTATCTCTCTTCTATAAATATGTCTTTAACAATATCAATACTAGAGACATGTATTTTATTTTTAGTGGATAAATTTAAAATATTTTATATTTTTTACCTTCCTCTTCAATCATGTTATCATCATCTGAGGAGCTATTTAGATAGATAAAGTGTTAATTTACAAGAAGGGGAGAAATATAAAGTGGATCAAGTAACAAAACCAGCAGGATTTTGGATACGCCTATTAGGAAATCTGTTAGATGGCATTATTGTAAGTATTCCTTTGGGGCTTATTGGCTTTCTTATTACAGGAGACTTTGATCGTGAAGATCCCATTACATCACTCATAGGTTTTATCTATGCAGTTGCTGTACCTATTTTATGGTATGGATATACTATAGGGAAACGAATTGTTGGAGTGAGAATTGTCAAAGTCAATGGAAAGAAACTTGGAATTGGAGCAATGCTATTAAGAGTTCTTGTAGCCGGCATTGTTTATGGTATTACATTAGGTATTGCGTTAATTGTAAGTGTGTTCATGGTGGTTTTCCGTAAGGATAAAAGAAGTCTTCATGACATGATGGCAGGCACTTACGTTACATATTCAAAACCAGGTGAAATAGAGGATAAACAGGCATTTGTAGATTAATACTTAATCTACAATAGGGTAACTTGTGATTTATTACCTTTTGTTATTCCAGATACAGATAGCAAATTGAGAAGGTTGCCATATTCAATAGTAAAGATACTTTTGATAGAATAACATGGAAAGTTAAACTTTCATTTCATATGCATTACCGAATATCCTTTATTTCTAATCTACTATTTGAGACTATTTAAAACTCCTACACCTTAATGGGTAGGAGTTTTTTCTGTGTATTACCTATAGAGTATAAGCAGATAGCTACACATTTGAAAATTTCTTGAGGTGTGAAGGGTTAACTATAGATTATTGAATAAACTCATTATTTTCTTGTTCCACTATCCATACAAGTAACTCTTTTTCTTTGCTATTTAAATGTCGACCTAAACGTTTTTCAAAATCAAAAACTAATTCGTCGAAACGAGGGCTATTTTTCATCTATATTCCTCCTGTGCCATCTGCAGTATAAGGTATAAAAGATATATTTAATATAAATCTTTATCCTTGTTTCTTGTTACTGAAACTTTGCTCACTTTTAAGATGTTTTCAATCATATTTAGAACAAAGACCGCCCATTATGTCTCATTATATAAGGCGGTCTTAACTGTATTCATGCTATATGTTTATGCCCAAAATATCGACACTATTCTAAAAAGACGTCAGGTAAAAAAGCCAATGGCTAAAATCAATGCCACACAAGCCAAATAGATATTCCCACTCCAATCTCTCTTTTCCCTTTCATGCACTGCATAACTGTTATAAGAACCTTCAATCGGCTCTATTTTAAGTTTTCGTTGGACTTCTTTATCTAAGATCAAGTCTAATTCCTCCATTGTTTGATAATTGTAAGGTAGGAATCGCCCTTGTACGTCTCTCGATCGGTTGCTGACGTCTCGTAATTCTTTCTGTCTTTTCATGGCTAGAGGACTGTTGGTTGAATTCAAGAGTTTTTCCAGAGAACGATTGGCCGTCTGTTGATGTTCCAAGTAACGCAGAAGTTCTTGTAGACGTTCTTTTTCTCTCACCGTCATCATTTTCTCCTCCTCCTTTCTCTTCGATGTTGGGTTCTTGTTCCATCCATAACGGGTGGGAAGCAGACTGCCATGGAGAGGAGGGGAGAGGGACGTCACTCATTTTATACTGATTCATTAGCGCTAAAAAAACAGGGTTGTGCGCTGCTGTAAAAAGCGCACATCTTATAATTTGATTTCGGTCTAACTCGGTAGCCTGAAACAGACTATCTACATATGTACGATAAATAGAATGATACCGCACAGTTGGTCGATAGGTGTCTACATGATTTTTCGGATTCTTATTTTTCTTCATATGCGCTTTTCTCTTTCAAAATGACCTCTAACATCTGCTTACCTTCTAACGTTAAATAGACGTCTTTTCGACTCAATAACGTGATTGCTAATTCTTTTGTCATTTCAATCGCTCCATTCTTGGTAGCATAAGGTGACGTCTCTTTCTGACGTCTTACTCTATGATATGAGCCAATGCTTGTCCTATATGTAACTTTTTTTCTTATGATTAAAAAAGTTACATAATGTCCATACTTCTTGATAAAGGAGATGGATGTATGATTCTAGGCTTAGGAAAGAAGCGAACAAGGTTTGGAAGGTGGTTGGATAAGCAAGAAGATATCAATCAATTAGAACTCGAAAATGCCACAAAGTTAAGTCGTCCAACCATATCGAGGCTTTGTAATGATAAAAACTACATACCTAAATACTCCACAATTTATAGAATAAATGCAGGGTTACGAAAGTTAAAGAAGGATGTAAAAGTAGAAGATTTTCTACAGTTGTAAATAGGTAATGCACTTAAGGCTTGTAAATGGAGTTATTAATACTAATAATTTAGCTAAATTAAATCTTGATAAAAAATGATTATATGAAAAATTTCAGGAATTAGATATAAGTTCTATTTCATAGGTATTTTATGCAGAAGTTCACAAAAATGGTCAGCTTTTCATTTCTCTCTGTTAAGCTTTCATAAACTAAATTGCTAATCACATATTCCTATAAAAAACCTAGATTCAGTATAGGTTCAACCTATTGGATTTTTAAAAAAGGTGTTGCACTGTTAGAGCGAACATCCAATACTTTAATATAGCTAAAAAAGAATAGTTGAATATATAAAAGGACGTTATCTATAAAGATAATGTCCTTTTATATGGATGTAATATTACATAGGGTACGGTAAATCGTGTACCCTGGGAATCCGGCAAGCAACTTAAATCTATTCTTTAACTAATTTAACAAGCATATGAGCAAGGTGATGTTGCTCTTCTTCATTTCCAACTTTCCATAGTTCATGCAATAAATATTGTTCTTCATTTTGTGGTTCCTCATGTTTTGCCAAATAATCAGCTATTTTTTTAGCTGCCAAAGTTAATTGATCATCATTTAAGCCTAATTTCTCACCTTTTGTGACTTTATCTCCTAAGTATGTTTTAAAATCGTTAAAACTAGAAAGAATATTGTCTTTCTTCTCTTGACTCATCTCATTTAATTTATTCTCTACTTTATTTTCAACAGTTCCTGTATTATTGTTCATTTTCCATTCTCCTCTCAATTAAATGTTGATGTTCTTACAAGGTAAGTCCCCCAATTAAAG
Organism: Priestia megaterium; assembly: GCF_009497655.1. Taxonomy (NCBI): domain Bacteria; kingdom Bacillati; phylum Bacillota; class Bacilli; order Caryophanales; family Bacillaceae; genus Priestia; species Priestia megaterium. The sequence goes on from NZ_CP023318.1 coordinate 67,931, forward strand.
TTATATAAACATTTAATTCCATTTCAATGTGCTGCAATCGTTTAGTCAATAGGTCTTACTCAAGAAGAAATGAAGAAGGTATAGTATTGAAAGCAAAGAAGGTTTTCGGAGCTTTTGTTATATTTTTATACACTATTCTTAAGGTTAAGGTATAGAGATGGACGGTCAAAATTCTTTTTTCTTTACTTAAAATACAACCAGCTTGTTTGGACTAAAAAGCTCTGCACTTTATATTTCCTTTTTCTAATCGTATAAAAAAAGGTGGTCTAAAATTAGACCACCTTCAAATGATTTTATTCTACCAAATAAATTGTGCACTCAATAAGTTGTTCTCAGCCTATCATTCATTGAAAAGGGTTACAAATTTTTCATTTTACTTCTTTTTTATTTACAGTTATTACTTTTATTATGATCTAAAACTCATTTGAATTTAACTGTAAATAAAATTAGAGAACCAATTTGGGGGATTTTTTTGTATTGAGTTGCTTAGAGAAATGTTTAAGGTGGTCAAAATCGTCTTGAGAAATAGTTGAATGCAGATCTAGTGCATTTTGTATATCTGATATTATACACAAGTCATGTAACTCATGATCTGTGAAGATACCTCTAAGAGGAGTTAATCTAAAGAACAGAGGAATGTTATCATAAAGGCGAGTTCCGCCCTCGACGAAAAAGATTTGTCGCCATAAATGCCCATAACATGTAGTCATTTCTTTTTCTATTATACTAACAAGTGATATTTCAATATCAAATAGCAAGACATAGGATTCAAATAAGAGTTCTTTCTTCATTCACATGCCCCCCTTTATAAGATTTTAAAAACAGTCAAACTACAGTTACCACCGAGCTCAAGCTAAATTGGATTATGTAGTATAGAAACACCTTTCACAACAAATACTTTGTTGCTTATCTTCTATATCCATCACTTTTTAGTTGTTTGCCTGTGACATAATATCTGAAAACACCTCTCTTTCAAGCTAATTGTCCATATTGGGAATTTAGAATTAACTATATGTAGTAGCTTGATCATAAGGTCCACTTCTCCTAAAATGTCAATATCACCTAATTCTTAAAATAGCACATTTCATTACTATTTACCTCCATTTTGTTACTTATCTTCACATATAACATGACTTTTTTCACCTTTATAAGTAAAAATATTCAAATTTATTTGTATTAACAAATGGTTTCATGTAGTAAAATTAATTTTGCTATAAATGAAGGATACAAATAAAAATACATTTATTAAAAGGGGATAAAACAATGAAGAGTCGTGTTATCAAGATTGTTTCTTCGCTCGCTATAGGAATAGGGATTGCTGCAGCTCCAGCTTCATCCTACGCAGCAACACCTAAGACTATGAAAGTACATTATATTGATGTCGGTCAGGGAGATAGCATTTATATTAAAGCTCCTAATGGTGAAGATATTGTTATTGACGGTGGAAACAAGGGAAAAGGAAATGAGGTTGTAAATTATTTAAAGAAACAAAAAGTTGATGATATAGAAGTATTAATTTCTACTCACCCTGATGCTGATCATATTGGTGGGTTAGATGAAGTTATTAATGCATTTAAAGTAGAAAATGTTTATGCACCGAAAGTAAGTAATAACACTCAAGCTTACAAAGACTTTTTGAATGCTGTTAAAAAGAAAAAATTAAAGATTCAAACAGCACAAGCAGGCGTAAAGTTACCTGTTAAAGATGTAAATGCTCAAATTGTAGGGCCTACCAAAACATATGCCAACAGTGATTTAAATGACTGGAGTGCTGTTGTACATATGACTTATAAGAAGAATACATTTTTATTTACAGGCGATGCTGAAACAAAAGCAGAAACAGACATGATTAAGGCAAAGAAGACACTACGTGCAGATGTGCTTAAAGTGGGGCACCATGGTGCCAAAACGTCTACGAGTAAGAATTTCTTAGATGCCGTAAAGCCTAAGTATGCGGTTATTAGCGTTGGTAAAAATAGCTATGGACACCCCACTTCTCAAGTTGTGAACCTGCTAAAGAACTCTAAAGCAAGTATTCTGCGAACAGACCAAAGTGGTACTATTATAATTACAGGTGATGGATTATCTTATTCTGTTAAAAAATCGAGGTAATTATGAAAAAGATAAAAGGTATTATTGATCGATTTGAAGAGGAATTTGCTGTTGTTGAAATTGAAGGAAAGACAAAAGATTTTCCTAAAGATATCTTTCCCAAGAATACACACGTTGGAGATGTCGTTTATATTACGGGAGATAAAGTTGAGATTGATGAAAGTGAAACGAAAAAGCTGGCAAAAGAAATTGAAGATTTAATGAATGAAGTTTGGGAAGATTAAACTCCCTTGCTAATTGTATACACAGTTATATAGATACCATGTGATTCAAAAAGCCGAGAGTTACCTTTTCGGCTTTTTTGTTATGGCGTGTTATCCTCTACAAATCTTTTGAAGGTGCTCTATTCACCGTAGTTGGAATTGCTATAAAGCTTATGTGATATAGATAATACCAACATATATGAATAATAAGAATGATTGGTTTCCCCTTGAATGAAATGGGGATTAGTAAAAGGAAAGTCTTAACAATCTTAAATAGGAGGGAAGAAGATGTTTAATGATTGGAAAGAAGAAATTCAAGCTCATTTAATCAAAGAAGGTTATAGCGTTGGAGAATTTTTAGGTGAATCTCGAAGGTGGTATTACTTTAGGGTCAATAGTATTTGGAACGGTGACCATATAGTTAAAGTCCAAAATGGATTTTTAGGTTATTTAAAAGAAAGGGTTAGTGGATAGGGAATAAATTGTTTAAACAACACGAGCATAAAGTATTTAAGGAAAAAGACAAACCGAGAGTAAAACATATTTTTCTACGTAGAACTAAAAAGTTAAGCTTTAAAATAAAAAAGAGACTCTATAAAGAACCTTTTTAAAAATTCTTTAGTGGTATCAAAATCCTGTTGAATTAAAGTTGTGCTTATATATTTATAGCTAGTTATTTGTTATTAACAGGTTAAAGAGATCACAGAAAACATTTGCCTATTAAAAGAAATGTCTTCTGTGATGAGCTCTATATAAGGATTTAATAAAACAATTTACCATAATATGTAATCAAACGCTAATTTGAATGTGTTGCTACGCATACAAAATAAAAGAGGAACCTCGGCAGTGGACGTGAGGTTCCTCAAAAATAGAGTTACGTTGAAATTTGTAAAAAATAGTATGACTTCTAATATATCATACTTGTATACAGAATCAACTATTTGAAAAGAAGGATGTATATTATAAAAAATAAAGCTAGTTAACTTTATTTTTTTTATCGAGCTTTTTTGATAAATAAAAACTCCTTTATAGACTTCACCCTCTAGAGAAGATTATATGTTAACCATAACAGACATATCCTCCGACAAGGACCTTTTTCCTTTAATTGGTTTTATATTAACTACAAAAGTCTACTTTTACGAATCTCACAAAGAGCACATACGTTATTTCAAAAACATTGCTCTTTGTGAGAAGGTTTCTTAATTTATTATTTGGAAGGTTCTTTTTCAGGTAACCCCAATATGTCCGTATTTTTAGGTGTATGCCCTAATAGGCGTAACATAACTACAATTTGTCCTTTATGATGTGATTCGTGAGTAATTGAATGGGTAAGCAATTGACGAGGTGTCTTTCTTACAAAACCACTGTTTGCTCTCCAAGCAAGTTCTTTTTCGATAGACTCATCAAATTTATCTGTGAATTGCTCCAATACTTTTTCTACATATCTATCAGCCTGTTGAAAATAATGCTGAATATCGTCTATTTTCATAGTATTAATTACTTCTTTTGTGAATAGTGGTGATGATGTTTCTGAAAGCACAAAAGAACCTAACCAAGCATGGTAGCAACCTGCCACATGAACTAGAGAATCTCTAATATTTTGAAAACCAAATGCAAACTCTTTCGTCAAGTCACCTTCACTCAATTCTCTACACTGCTCTAATAAAGTTTGTCGTGCTTGTTTTACCCATTCATATTCTAGCTTTTCCATAACAATCCCACCTCTCAGACATATAATGAAAATTATTTTTTACTATACACTATTCGAAATTGTTATTACACCAATTTTTTCATTAATTAGCTTAGTAAATAGTAAAGTCCTTCGTGTATTATTGGCAAATAGATCATTTTCTAAAAAGAATATAAAATACATACCAAATATGGCTTAGTAACAGGGTAAGAATGTTTTGTTTGAAAGGAATTTATAACTTTTTAATAGAATGATTATGAAAATGAACAGATAATAAAATATCACATATAAGGAGATAAAACTATGGAAAAAAACAACCTACTAAGAATGGACAATATCAGTATCGTTGTAGAATCCCTTGATGATGCAATCTCTTTTTTTGAGGAGATTGGCTTGAGTCTTGAAGGGCGAGCCACCGTCGAAGGTCAATGGGGTGGACGTGTAACAGGATTGGGTTCTCAGCACGTAGAGATTGCGATGCTGGTTACCCCGGATGGCCACAGCAGAATTGAACTTTCGCGATTTCTCAGCCCACCTACTATATCAGATCACCGGACTGCTCCTGTAAACGCTCTCGGCTATCTGCGCGTCATGTTTACTGTTGAAGACATTGACGAAATGGTGTCCAGACTCACTAGGTACGGCGCTCAGCTCGTTGGCGAAGTGGTTCAATACGAGGATTCGTATCGGCTCTGCTACATCCGTGGAGTAGAAGGAATCTTAATCGGTTTATCAGAGCAAATCGGTAACAAACAAGTAAGTGACGTTTTATAAGAGTCTTTACTGAAATGTATGTTTAAGCTACCTGAATTTTCAATAGATCGAGATTATTTTCAGGTTTTTTTCAAACCTTTCTCTTGCTTTTTCTCACCTCACCCAATTTTTCTTAATTATGGTATTTTTGTTTTAATATTCAAAAAAAAGGGTAGTTGTTCTAAGAATCAACTAAAATAGGAGGAGATCAAATGAGAAGAGCGAAACAAGCTGTTGTAGCTTCTGCCGTAGGTTTAGCTATGTTAGCGACGCCATTAACTCTACCGAATTTAGGAGGTTCTGCTGGCTCCGCAGAAGCTGCAGAAGTTGGAGGAGACGTAGCAATTGATCCAGTAGCAATTGGGCAAGCGATTGCAGATGCAGCTAAAACGGCTGATAATCGAAGTGGTTTTGTCAAAGGAGCAATGGAAAAGGCGTTTTTTGAATCGGGTCAACAATATAATGTAATGGTCATGAATTTGAGTCAAAGTTATAATTCAGATCAATTACAAGGTGTTCAGTATTTTGATACCGTAGATTATGATGGTATTACGTATGGAGTCTGGATATTTGAAGAAGGAACATTTATTAATGAAGGTGACGGAGGTTATGATAACTGGGCCTTCAGAGGCTGGTTTGAACGAACGGGAGATGACGAAAAAACGGTCAACTTTCATAGACCTTAATCTATATAAAAAGAATTCATTTTGAATAATTATTTTCGAAATGAATTCTTTTTTATATTCAAAATTCTCAAAGCGAAAAAGTGTAGCAGGGCTCTATATTGTATGATACAATATAGAGCCCTGTAAATAATTTGAACAATATACAAAACTTTAGAAGAGCCCTGAGTCTTGAATGATACAGGGTCTTTTCTAATTGCTAATTTTCTACCATTTGAACATCTTGCCATTCCACTGTCGCTTTCTTTACCCTGTCTAGTTTCATAATTTACCTAGTAAATCTTAAACATAGTTAGTTTACTCACATGTTTTTGGTGCGGGTAACATACGCACCTCTTGTTGATTTTATTCTTATTTGTCGTCATTAAGTATAAATGGTGAAAGGTTAATAATATATAAAATACTTTAGTATTTATTTAAAAGATAAAAGAACTTAAATAAGGTTATTTACTAAAAAAAGAATCAATCACAATATTTATTTTTAAAGTTAACTATTAAAAATAAAAGCTTAAAATTACGACGCTAAATAAGTAAACGTTTACTTCATGTTTTTTGGTGGTGTTATTCATAGTTTTAACTGCTATAAAAGGCGTAAAAGGGAACTAATAAATTAACTATTCTAATGAATTATTAATTTATTTTTCATAGATACTTAAGAGTATTCCCATACAATTATCTTAACTTTAAAAACATATTGGATATGAGGTGTTCTTTGAAAAAATTAATTTCAACAAAAACAAATAATAGTAAATGACTAATGGAGTAAATTGATATAGATTGCACTCGTTTTTTGAATTCTAAAATGCACGGCAATAATATAGAAAAATCAGTTTGTTCTTTTAAAAAAGTTGTGGGAAACCACTGCAAAGAAGGGGAATGTGTATGCAAGAGAACCAAAATAAATTGGGTATTGCACTTAACAAAGTGCCAGAAGTCACAATTTTCTTCTGGATAATCAAAGTTTTGTGCACAACTGTAGGTGAAACATTTGCTGATTTTCTAAATTTCAACCTTGGATTTGGGTTAACTGTCACTACTATAATTATGGGAATAGCATTTTTTATTTTATTATACCTTCAATTTAAAGCAACTAAATATGCCCCAGGGATTTATTGGACAACGGTGGTGCTTATAAGCGTATTTGGAACATTAGTAACTGATAATTTGACAGATGCAATGGGAGTACCTCTTGAAGTTAGTACAACTGTTTTTTCCGTTCTACTTGGCTTAACTTTTCTTTTCTGGTATCTTAGTGAAAAAACACTCTCTATACACTCAATTTATACAAGAAGAAGAGAAGTTTTCTATTGGCTTACTATTCTCTTTACATTTGCACTTGGAACAGCAGTAGGTGATTTATACTCTGAACAACTAGGCTTTGGCTACCTTAAAACGGGAGTAACAGTCATCATTATCATAGGCTGTATCTTTTTGGCATACAAATCAAAACTTAATGGGATTTTAGCATTTTGGATTGCCTATATTCTTACTCGTCCACTGGGAGCATCATTAGGAGATTACCTATCACAAACAAAAGTTAATGGTGGATTAGGTTTGGGAACAACTGTTACTAGTGTTATTTTTCTTATAGCTATTTTAGCAATAATTGTTTTTCTCGCCATTACAAAAATTGATATAACTTCAAAAAATGAAATGGTGGATACAAATCCAACACGTGCAAGTAAGAGAAATGTTTTGACACAAACCATTGTAGTGCTCTGTATTTTCTTAGTTCTAAGTATAGGTGGTTATATCTGGCGCAGTAATGATTTAGTATCACAATCCACTGCTTCACAAGCTTCATTATCTGGGCAATTAAAGGATTTTATTAAAATTGAAAATGATATGCTCAAGGATGTAAATTCAAAAAATTTTACTGCAACGAAAAAAGGAGCAGACGATTTAGAACATAAGTGGGACTCATCAGAAGCTAAACTTAGAAAAATAGACGGTTCTAAATGGACCAAGATCGATGGAACTATTGATGTTGTATTAGCAGCAGCTCGTTCATCCAACCCTGATGTCAATAAGTGCAAATCAGCACTTGATAATTCACTGACTGCACTAAACGCAGCTAATAAATAAAAAAGAGGTCGCAGACTGCAACCTCTTTTTTATTACAAATATGGGATTTTATTATCATATTTAAATGCGAAATCAGGTGTAAATTGGAAGTTTGCCTAAAATTGATACTTTTTATTTTCATAACATATGACTAAAATACGAATTCTACAGCAAAAGTCAGATAGTTAGTGCTTAGAGAGCCTAACTATTATGTATTTCTCATTCCTATTATAAACCTTTTTACTTTCTATAAAGAAAGATACTCGCAGACGAATTAAATAGAAAGGTAAGCTCCTAGTCCTAGTTAAAATATATAAATAAGCTCCTAGTTAACATAAAACGTATTATCGGTAATAAATTAAGAGTCTTTTTCTAATGAAGAATTTTAAAGGTTTTAATTTATCAAAAGGAAACTAAAGTTCTTAAAATGGAAATCGAAACCCATAATACAGCTAAAATTATGGGCAAGAAAGTAACAATAAGACCCCATTTTACAGTTTTTTTGATAAATAATAAGACTGATCCTAAAACCCATACGGGAATCACTAGTAACATTTTTGGATCGGTAAATCTGTCTCCAGAAAAGTTTTCGCCTAATCCTCCTTCAGCAAGGAACCAAGCGAATGGGAGAATAATAATACCTGTTATTAAAAGATGGACAACTCGATATATATTGAAAAACATACTAATCCCCTAACTGAATTACCTTTTTGTACCATTTTATCAATAATATAAATTTAAATCACTATATATATTTTATACCTTTAGTTAACGTAATCCATATTATAGGAAATTATCAATCTGGTACTTTTTGACACAGACCTCCAATTCGATTATTATCTAATTAGATAATAATCGAATTGGAGGAGGAAGGTATTAAATTATGCAATTAGATAAATTAGTCAATTACCATAAGGCAGTTGGAGACCCCACAAGAATTAGAATTATTTCCTTATTAAAAAAAGGCCCTCTTCATGGCCAAGCAATCGCTTATAAACTTGGGTTACAACCGCCAACCATTACTCACCATATTTCAAAATTGAGAGATGTAGGGTTAGTTTATCAAAGAAGACAAGGGAACATTATTTATTTTTACCTCGATAGTGAAAGGCTAGAATATAATTCAAAAGCTATCTTAAATATTGGGGAGGAGTCTATGGAGAACCAAGATAGTAAAATCAATAATCAAGATAAGTTATCTATTGTTAAAAATTTTATAAATAGCGACGGGACATTGAAACAAATTCCGAGTCAAAGAAAGAAAAAGAACGTTATATTAGCGTATTTAATACGTGATTTACATCAAGGAAAAACGTATAAAGAAAGGGATCTTAATGAATATATAAAAAACTATCATGAAGATTATGCGACTATTCGTAGAGAATTAATTATGCAACACTTCATGTATAGGCAAAATGGAGAATATGAATTAAATCCAAAAGAGATGTGGCCTGTTACCTTTTAAAATGAACGTTTCTTCGTTCATTTTTCAATCCAACTAATTCGATATCTATCTAATTAGATTACTGTTATTTTTAATAAGAATGAGGTGTAAATGTGATTCCAATAACTAAAGAGGCTAAAGTACAAACAGGTATTTGGAAAGGAAAGTTTATTTATCTATGGGTAGCAAGTATATTTTCAAGCCTTTCTATTTCAATGTATTTAACTATTGAGCAGTGGTATGTAGTCAATTACCTAAACTTGAAGAGCTCTTTAGGAATTATTTTAATGGCGACTACGATTCCTAGAGTATTATTAATGGTCATAGGAGGCGTTGTATCAGATAAATACAGACGATCTAGAGTTATATTCTTTTCATTACTAACTAGGTGTTTTATGCTACTTCTGATGGCTTTATTCTATACAAATAATTTATTATCTCTTTCTGCCTTACTTATATTTGCTTTATTATTTGGGGCATCAGATGCATTTTTTTGGTCAGCTAGAGATGCAATTGTTCCAGGGATTATTCATAAAGAACAACTAGTCAGAGCGAATTCAGTAATACAAACAACGAATCAGCTTTCTGTCATGTTTGGCCCTGTCTTAGGTGCTACTCTCCTTTCACTTTTCTCATATTCAACCATCTTTCTGATAATTGGCTTTACACTTTTGATAAGCATAATCTTGTTACAATTCATCAAAGAAAAGAAGACATTAAGGCCCAAGAAAACATCTATCTTAAGGGATTTAGCTGAAGGAATTAATTATGTTAAAGATTCCTCGTTTCTTCTGACAGTCATGGTGACATTTATTATTGTCAACTTATTCTTTATTGGACCTCTCATGTTAAGCATCCCTATCCTTGCAGAGGATCATTTTAAAGGAAATGCTTTTTACTTAAGTATTTTACAAAGTTCGTTTGCTAGTGGCATGTTGTTAGGAGCTATAATCATGGGCTGGTTGAACATAAAAAGGAATAGAGGAAAACTTGCAATTTCTTTCATATTCTTGGAAGGGTCATTACTTATGATATTTAGCCAAGGAATTAATCTCTGGCTTGCTGCTGCTATTTTGTTAGCTATTGGATGTTGTGTATCAAGTATTAATATTCCCATAGTTAGTTTAATACAGGAGAAAACACCCTCAACCATAGTAGGTCGAGTTATGAGTGTAAATACAATGGTTTCCATGGGACTTATTCCAGTTTCTTATGGATTAGTTTCCACTCTTCTTAGCATTAATGTCGATATTAAATTTATTCTCTTATGTGCTGGTATCGTGATTGTATTATTTAGTGTACTACTTCTTTTAAAGGCTTCAGATCTTAAAAATACATGAGGTATCTATAATAAAATCAGGCCTTATTTAGTCACTATAATCCACATTCTAGGCACCAAAAGAAGCATCTAGCTATTAGATGCTTCTTGCCTCTTATCAAATAGTTTTACTAGAATTCAATCTATACTAGTCATGACAACTTGAGCTCCAATATAGAGTAATATTAAGGCCATTATAATTCCAATGAGTATCTTCTTAAAACTGCTCATTTAATATCCATATCTCCTTCTTAGTACTTATAAACGTATAATCTAAATAATAACATTTATGGATAAATAAAGTCTTTTAATTAACATAATGTTTGTTCTAGGAACTTCCAAATAAAATGTAGCTCTTATTGTAGCATTTACCTTATACTTAAAAATGATATGGATATATTTGGAGGTTTTTTATATGAAAGAAGTCACTAAATTAGGAAAGATGCAAGATATTGGTGGTATTAAACTTTATTACGAATTTTTCGAAAGACAAAATGAAAATATGACAATTATATTTGAATCTGGATATGGCTGCACTTCTGATTACTGGAACCCAATCAAAGAGGAAATTTCAAAATTTGCACAGTTTTTTATCTACAATAGACCAGGCTTAGGAGAAAGTGAACAAGACGATAGACCAAAAGACAGTAAGCAGTCCGTTGAGAATTTACATACTCTTTTACGAAATGCCAATATTAAACCACCATATGTACTTGTAGGTCATTCAATTGGAGGAGCTAATGTAAGGTTATATGCTAGCAAATATCCTGAAGAAATAGCAGGAATTATTCTTTTAGATTCCTGTCATGAAGATCAAAACAAAATTATGCCCCCATTATTCACTGAAGAAATGAGGTCTATTTATTTTAACCAGTTTTCAATCGAAGGTTCTATAGATGACATTGAAAAAAGCTTTGAACAAATAAGTGAAGTTAAATCATTAGGAGACGTACCTCTTACAGTTGTGAGCGCTGGCCTACAGTCTTATCACACAACGGAATCTTTTGCTGCATGGAATCTATTTCAACGTGATTTAACACGTTTATCAACGAAGAGTAAACATATTATTGTTAAAGATGCAGGACATCTACTGCACGTTGATCAACCTCAGATTATCATAGATATTATTAAAGATGCATTGAAAGAAGTAAAAAAATAAGTCTGGTACAATACTGTGTTTAATTGAATTATGTTAATGAATATCATATACAATCATAGTTAACATAATCACTCTTAACGGAACCCACGCAAAAAGAGAACCCTTATGGGAATAGGGGTTCGAAAGAGGTCTCATTTATGAGTTATGCAGCTTTTTATACATCGTTGATTTGTTAGGCTTTTCATCAGGAGGACCAACATATTCGATGCATAAAAAGCGCACCTTTTATTCATATGCAAAATAAGAAATATATAGTCTTTATGGAAAAATTATGATATTATGTGCTTGCTGTACTATGCATTCTTCAACGAGTGTGAACCACAAAAAGCAACCTCTCTCCAATGCCATGGGATATGAGGTTGCTTTTTATTTACTATTTAGCTAAGCTCAGAGAATGCTGTTTATTTGCTACCTCGATGGTTTGAATATTTCGCCCATCAAGTTCTCTCACAATAAACTCAAAATCATTATACACAAGGACTTCATTTAACTTAACGTCTATTTTCTGAGATAAGATCCATCCACCTATCGTATCGACCTCATTAGTTTCAATGTTCGTTCCCATTAGTGTATTTACGTCTCTTACTAATACTTTCCCATTAAAAACATAGTGATGTTCACCAATTTTTTGCCTATCGAGCACTTCATCAGAATCAAATTCGTCATGGATTTCTCCTACGATTTCTTCTAAAATATCTTCAACGGTTACTAAACCAGCTGTCCCTCCATATTCATCAAGTAAGATTGCTATGTGGATACGTTCCTTTTGCATCTTTCTTAATAGCCTATTGATAGAGTACGATTCAATGACTTGAATCACGGGTTTAACGTAACAGCTAATGAGTTGGTTTCGTAAGGTGTCATCAAATGCAACATCGCTTAAGATTTCTTTTATATTTACCATCCCTATGATTTGATCTTTATCTCCATCGGTTGTTACTGGGTAACGAGTATACTGCTCCAATGCAGCCATTTCTAAAAATGCACCAATCGTGTCATGTTCAGAGATTGTTATCATCTCAGTTCGTGGAATCATGATTTCTTTCGCCAGACGTTCATCAAATTCAAAAATATTGTTTACGTACTTTAGCTCACTATGATTAATAGCACCACTCTTATAGCTCTCAGCTAACAGGAGACGAAGTTCCTCTTCTGAATGGGCCAATTCGTGCTCTGAAGCAGGTTTTAACCCAAACATTCCAACCAGTATTCGTGCAGAACCATTTAAAATCCAGATAAACGGATACATGATTTTATAAAACCAGATGATGGGCGCTGAAAATAACAACGTGACAGCTTCTGCTTTCTGTATTGAAAATGTCTTAGGTGCTAATTCACCTACCACAACATGAAGATAGGTCATCACAATAAAGGCGATACCAAACGATAAAAGGTGTGTAATGGACTCATTTAAGTCAAACTTCATAAAAATGGGACTTAGCATCCTTTCTACCGTAGGTTCACCAAGAACACCTAGCCCCATCGCTGTTACTGTAATACCTAGTTGACAAGCAGATAAATATTCGTCTAAGTGCGTAATGACCTTTTTCGCAGACACAGCACCCTTTTTACCTTCAGCTACAAGTTGATCAATCTTAGAGCTTCGTACTTTTACAATCGCAAATTCTGTGGCTACAAAGAAACCAGTCAATCCAATTAATACTGCTACCAATAACAAGTTAATTATGTCCAATTAGTTATCTTACCTAAGTAAGATTTACACCTCCAATAGATTTAATGACAAATACATTATGTAGAAACATCTAGCTATCTATGCTTCTTTTAAAATGACTCGTTGTAAAGGAACACCACCCATGCTTATCGTCTTTTCAGATAACGTATATTTCTGATGATCAACTAATAAGGTATGAGTATCAATAACTTCACAGGTCGTTCCTTTGTTTTGAAAATGTTTTACGACAGCTTTTTTTAAATCAGTTAGGTTGTAGTATCTCTCTTCAAAATCAATGACAATTTTCTTTTTTCCAAATAAACCAAACATCCAAATTCCCTCCTATATGCTTATACGATTCACATGTATAAAAGTTCCATATATTTTCATATATTCCAATTATATAACATCAAGGTTAACATAAGGGATATTCTGGATGACTTTTATGATTTATTGTTAATTTCGGTATACTTTTAGAGGAGTACATAAATGGAGGCAAAAAATGAATTTGCTAATAGTAGGTGCCATTATTATTTTGACAGTCATTTTCGACTATTTCATTTTTGATTACAACGATAAGAGGTGGGGATGGATAAAAAGTTGCTCTAAACCTGTAAGAGTAGGAGTTATTCGTTGCTACTTACTTATGTCATTTATTATTTATTTTGCTTTAAGCCTTAAATATATCTCTTAAGGTTTAAAGCCTTTTTTATGTATCATTATCCGAATTAATTTACCAGGTTTTTCGTATTAAAAAAAGCAAAGTTCGTAAAAGTATACCTTTACGAACGTATGAAAAATTATCAGAACCAATTGTTTTATATATCCGTAAAAGTTAAAAAACACTTTATGAACGTTCATTGTTTAACATGTACTTTTGCGAACCTTTTTTAAAAACGGATATAAAAATCAGTTAATTGATGATTGGTATTACGATTACTATTAACCATATTAATCATGGATTCAAGACGTTTGTTTTCCATAACATCAAGCCCCAACATATAATCAATAAAAGCGATTTTTGATAGGGTAGCAACCATCAATGTTTCCAAATCATGCTGATCCATTATTTCATTAACGAGCTTATAAAGGTCATCTTTTCTATGTCTCATTACTTTTTCCTCTACAACAACAGACCTGTCTATTTTAAAAATGCTCATTCTTTCATTTCACCTTCTCACACATAATTAGTTATATTAGTATGCTCTTTTTACTGGTAATATATATGTTAGGTTTCTGTATAAGAAGAAAAATACAAATAAGACAATAGTAGATAACTGAATGGTTATTTTGAGGGGACTATTATGATAACTGATGATTTATTGCACTTTTTTCAATATGGCTTAAGTGCCCGAAGATTAATCTTTAGGTATATGAAACTTTATATTTTTATAACTATTGTTTTTATAGGCGCATATTTCATTTTTTGTTTTTACGCTAAAGAACATAATTTAAAGTATAGTATCATAGGATTCTTTCCTGGTAGTGGTGTAGTCCTCTTGTTAGGTGCATTATTTATTAATTACCAAGCAACAAGAGTGCTAAGAAATAAGTATAAATTTAAGGTGAAGCACAGAATTTTCTCAATGTACAGTAAGGATTGGGAATTATTTCAATTAATGATTTTGAAAGTTTATCTTGAAAGAAAACGTATTAATACTAAAGAAGCTATTGAACAACTAAAAGAAGATTTGAAAGAAAGAGCTGAATTTAAAATTAAAACCCAAGTTCCGTTTTATATAGGTTCTTTCATGATATTATTTATTCCTGTTTGGTCTGCAACAAATAATTCAGTATTTAAATCTGCGGGCAACCTAAAAGAATCCTATATTTATTTAATATTTATTGTGTTGGTTATAGTTTTTATTAATTTAACAGTTGGCAGTTTCAAGCAAATTGCTAAAATAGTATTTTTAAACCATCTGGTTAAAACTGAAGAATTGAATTATTTTCTAACGGCTTTAGCATACGAATATTATTTGGTCGAAAATGATTTAAGAGAAAATAATCTGCATATCCCTTATCATTCTAGAGGAACTATCAAGTTTAAATTAATTAAAAATGTATTAGATGATTATTATGAAAGATACCCAGAGCGAATATAAAATATATGATGAAAAGATTAAAAAAGGCAGCCAAATATTTTTGGCTGCCTTTTTAGCAAAATTACACAACTAGAATTATATTTTATCATCTTGAATTACTAATTGCATTTGAAATATATCTGATTCTGTAATTCCTGCCTTATTTAACTCATCTTTAAGGGTCATTCCCTCTTCGATCTTTATTTTCCTTTTAGTGCCGTATCTTAATGTAAAAATTCTCATTTGATACATTAACAAATTTCCCTTTCTAACACACATTTAAATTTTTTTAAAAATCTTCTTAGTTTTAAAGAGTTTGCTTCTCTACTACAACTGGGAGGATAAAAAGTCTTGTTTCCTACCTCTTCCTAAAATATTAACAAAAAGAGGTGATTTTATGAATTTACTTTTACTTAGTTCTGTTATTGGTGTTACTGGCAATGCTCTTTATCATGTGATTCGAATTTATTTTCTTATAAAAAAAGAAAGACAAAACATAAGAGTAAAAGGCTAATCTGCATTCCATTTCTGATAGGGTAGCAATAATCGGGAAAACTTTAGAGTTTTTGTTGAAAGAAGAACATTCGTTCGTATATAATATAGAGAACAAATGTTCTTTAATTTAAGGAGTTCTTTCAATGGATGGTGGGCAGCTACCAAACAGAGTGATTATTTGTATCGACATGAAATCGTTTTTCGCTTCGGTTTCCTCTGTTATACGGGGGTTAGATCCGTTGAAAACAAGACTTGCGGTGATAGGAGATATCAAAAGGTCAGGATCGGTTGTGCTAGCAGCCACACCTTTATTAAAAAAAGAAGGGATCAAAACAGGAAGCCGTCTTTTTGACATTCCTAAAAGGAAAGATATCCATGTGGTGAATCCATCTATGGAGAGATATATCAAGGCTTCGAACTATATTTCGAGTTTGGTGTTACAGTATGTGGCTCCTGAAGACTTTCATGCGTATAGCATTGATGAGTTATTTATTGATGCGACAGCTTCTTTGCATTTATTTGCTCAAACACCAGAAGAACTGGCCCATAAAATCATCAACGAGATTTATCGCAAGACACGGCTGACAGCTACCGCAGGTATCGGTCCGAATCTCTTACTGGCGAAGGTGAGCTTAGATCATGAAGCCAAGAACAGCCCAACAGGAGTTGCCTATTGGCGATATGAGGATATTCCCTTTAAGTTGTGGTCCATTCATCCGATGAAGGATTTCTGGGGGATTTCGTCTGCTACGGAAAGACGCTTAAATCGTTTGGGCATTCACTCCATCAAAGAACTCGCTCTTTCTTCAAAAGAGATGTTACAAAAGGAATTTGGCATACTAGGCGAAGAGTTGCACCAACATGCGAATGGGATTGATTACAGTCGCATTTCTGATGTGTACATTCCTAGCTCTCGTTCCTTTGGAAAGAGTCAGGTTCTATTCCGTGATTATACAAACCGAAAAGAAGTGGAGTTATTGCTGTTGGAGCTATTGGACGATGTCTGTTTTCGCTTACGCATGCACCAAGTGGTGGCTCAAACGATCCATTTATCCATTGGCTACAGCAAACAAACAGGTGGCGGCTTCTCCATACAAAAGAAAATGGGGAGAGCTTCGAACTTAAGCCAAGATATCTTTCCATACTGTTTAACGATTTTACATACGCATGATAGTGGCATGCCGATTCGCTCCATCGGTATTTCCTTATCAAACACTAGCATTCAAGAAGAAGAGCAAATGAGCTTATTTGAGGACATCGATCAGCGTGAAAGAGCCTATGCTCTTGCCAAAACGGTTGATGACATTCGGCTGCGTTATGGAAAGAATAGTGTACTACGTGCGTCTAGTCACCTTCCTTATTCAACAGCTCGTTATCGAAACGGCCTTATGGGTGGCCATAAAGCTTAAGGAGGAAAAAGCGATGGAACATAGAGGAATGAAAGAAACAATAGCATATTATAAGGATGAATATAAAGTATACAAAGATTGTTATTCATCTAGTATCGTTTCTTTGTAAGATAGATAACAATATTAAAAATATGCAGTATCTATAGTATTCACAGAAATAAATATTAGGAGGTGGAGTTAAAGGTTAAAGTAAGGAAAAACCCAACCTTACCATTACAGAAGATTGGGTTTCCTTCTATTTATCAGCAAAACATTTAGTTATGACCAACTATTGGATGTGGTACATATGGCTCTTCAAGAAACGCAATTTCTTCAGGTGTTAGCTTAACCGATAAAGAACCTACTGCATTTTCAAGATGTGATGTTTTCGTAGCACCAATTATAGGAGCTGTTACTGGTTCTTTCTGTAGTAACCAGGCAAGTGCAATGTGTGTACGAGGAATACCATGTTTTTCTGCAATAGATGCTACTCGTTCTACAACCAATCGATCTGCATCCGCAGTCGCATCGTATTTAGATTTTTGGACTTGATCTGTCTCGGAACGATGTGTTGTTACTGACCAGTCACGTGTTAATCTTCCTGATGCAAGAGGGCTATATGGAGTGATACCAATTTTCTCTTCCTTACAAAGAGGTAACATTTCTCGTTCCTCTTCACGGTATATTAGATTTAAATGGTTCTGCATGGACACAAACTTAGTCCAACCATTTTTTTCAGCCACGTGTAATGCCTTTTGGAACTGCCAAGCGTACATGGCAGAAGCACCAATGTATCTTGCTTTTCCAGCTTTCACTACGTCATGTAATGCTTCCATCGTTTCCTCAATAGGGGTATCATAATCCCACCGATGGATGATATAAAGATCTACATAATCAGTTTCTAGTCTCTTAAGACTTTTATCGATTTCACTCATTATTGCTTTTCGGGAAAGACCAGAGCCGTTTGGACCTTTATGCATTTGTCCGTGTACTTTAGTTGCTATGACAACTTCATCACGATTAGCATAATCCTTAAGAGCTCGTCCAAGATATTTCTCACTTGTACCCAGTGAGTATACATTTGCTGTATCAAAAAAATTAATCCCTAAGTCCAGGGCTTTTTTTATAACAAGGCGGGAGTCCTCTTCATTAAGTACCCATTGGTGAAGCCATTTGTTGGCGTCTCCAAAACCCATACATCCAAGACAAAGTCGAGATACATCTAAGCCTGTATTACCAAGTTTTACATACTTCATTTAATTTCCCCCTACTTTTCTAATGAGTCATACACTTTTTTTAAAAAACCTTAACGGTAAGAATTTTTTTCAGAAAGATTTCTTAATTTTCAGAAATAATTTCATTGATACATGCTAATGTGTTAAGTGTTCTCGGAAAGCCCACATATGGTAGACAGTGAGTGATAGCAGTGATTAATGTTTCCTTATCATTGCCCACATTTATGTTACCCTGCACATGTGCTTTCACTTGACCTTCAGCACCGCCTAACGCACTTATAATACAGAGCGTTAATAGCTCTCGTGTTTTCAAATCGAGTCCGTCACGAGTATAGAAATCTCCAAAGCAAAAAGCAGAAAGATATTCCTGCATATGCTTTTGATTTGATGGAGCACTCTCCTGCATTTTTTTTATGACATCTCCAAAAATCTCTACTTGAGTTGCAAGACCCTTTTGAAAGCGATTATCTTCATCTACCGTCTTTTGGCTTTCCATCGGTAAAGCGATATTCTTTGCTTTGAATACCTCATTAACTTCATTGATAGCATTTAACGTTTTCGGAAATCCAATATACGGAGCACATTGGTAAACCGCCTCTTTGATTTCTACAGGTGTTAGCCCAACATTCAATGCTGCACTAACATGTGCTTTTAATTGAGGTAACGTCTGGTTAGTAGCAAGAACCACCAAGGTGATTAACTCACGCTGTTTGTCATCCAGATTACCTTGATAAAAAACTTCACCAAAAATAAAATGGCTCAGAATGTCCTGGAAATCAGGATCAGTGGCATGTGTACTAGGTACTCCTTCACCAAATAGCTGTTTGAATTTTTCTTTGCTCTTTTCGATACGATTCATAAACAAGCCTCCTGATAGAAAAATTTGCATAAGCTCACATTTATATTAGCTACTTTTATTACAATTGATTGGTCGTGAACTTCTTTTAAATCGTTTTTTTCTTAACGTTTTTAATTATGTCATAAATATCAAAAAAGCCTTAACCTATTATTATCAAGTTCTTGCCTAATCCTCTCAAACTCCCTTACTAAATCTATAACTATCAGGTATAATGAACCGAAAATAAAGAAAAGGAGAATAAGTTATGTCTAACAAACCCTATAAACAGCAACATGAACTTGCTAAACTCATTGAACGCCTTTCGAAGCAGGACGGTGTTCACCCTACCATTATTCCATCTTTATTTCTCATCCGTGAATCCATTATTACTGAACCCATTTCTAGAGTTAACGAGCCATCTTTTTGCATTATCCTCCAAGGAGAGAAGGAGGTATTATTGGGAGAGGAACGCTTTTTATACGGTCCTGGTCATTATATTGTGGCATCAGTTGACTTACCAGTTACAGGTCAAGTCATCAAAGCCTCAGCCGAGTCCCCATATTTAGCCTTCAAACTTGAATTTACCTCTAGCCAGGTTTTAGAGGTTTTAAATAGCACAGATATTAAAACTGGGCAGGGAAAGAACGCAAAACGAGCTATGTATGTTAGCAAAATAGAGCCATCTTTGTTGGACGCAGTAGTAAGGTTAGCATCTTTGCTAGACACTCCAAAACATATCCCTGTTCTTGCTCCATTATTTAAAAAAGAAATTCTTTATTGGATTTTGCAAGGTCCACATGGCGAAGCGCTTGAACAAATGGCATTAGAAGGTAGCAATGCCTCTAGAATAAGAGAGGTTATAGATCATATCATCAATAATTATGAAGAGTCTTTTCGTATTGAAGAGCTTGCTGAAATAGCGAATATGAGTGTTTCATCGCTACACCGACATTTTAAAGAGGTAACGGCAATGAGTCCCATTCAGTTTCAAAAACAACTGAGATTGCAGGAAGCGAGGCGCTTGTTATTAGCAGAGTCAACAGATATAGCTCATGTCGCATTCAAGGTGGGATACGAAAGTCAATCGCAATTCAGTCGAGAATATTCCCGAATGTTTGGCTTTCCACCCAGAGTAGATATAAACCGAATGAGAGAAAACTACGTTTAAATGAAGAAGGATTTTAGGTTGTGAAAGGTTGTACCTAAAGTAAAAGGTGCTTTAGTTCAGTAAGAAATAGTAATCGTAAGATTTTCAACAATCTGGTGCTTTAATGGAGTAAGGATTACAAAAAACGATTATCGATATAGACATAGCTACATTGATAAAAACCATTAAAACAAAAGCTTTTTTAAAAGCATGTATTGATAAAATGAAAAAATGGCGTCCATTCGCCACTATGCCAGAGCAATACATAGGATTAAAGGAAATGATAAATAAGCAAGCAGAAGTAACTCAACCAGTTTTAATGGAACAGATGAATTTCACTTTAATTGAAGCCTTACATACAAATAAACAAGTGCACCTTACCTATTATAAGAAAGGACAATGCATAACAGAAACAGGATTCATTCAGTTTGTTGATTCTCTGGGGGATTTATTTATTTTCATTGATGACGTATTTGAGTTGAAGAATAAAATGAGGTTAAGCGAGCTCATCGATGTTCGCTTTGCGTAGTTCCTAAAGAAATCGTGTACAAGAATCATTTATTTGGGTGGAGGTACATTCATGTACAATTTTAGAGTCTACACGTTACGTGACGGTTCAAAGAGAATCATTAAATTAAAAGAAGGTGAATCATTTAAAGAGGAACTCCAAAGAGCAGGTATTCAAGAAACACAAATTTTTCAGATGCAACTAGTGGAAAAACCAGAGTAATTTTAACATACACCTCTTACATAGGTCTAATTGTGGTAGTCTAATAAAAGCCAAATAGAAAAGAGTGATCAACCTGGAAGAAATAAAGGAGCAAGAAATCGATTTTGATAAAGTGTATGACTATGCTGCATTTCCGGATAAAATTAGTGGCCGATGTGATAATTGCAATTCAGCTTACTTCAAAAGTTCCGTAAAAGGTGGCGTTTTCTTACGTGAATGTCGCCAGTGTGGGATGAAGAAGAGTATCTAATCATAAAGAGCTATAAGGAGTATGAGTATGGAACACATAGTTGATATATTAGAAACTAAAAAAAGCTCTCTAAGCAATGAAAATCAAGAGCTGTTAAAGAAATTGATACGAAAAATAAAATCATTTGCTACTACCCCACTCAATCGCAAACATTGTTTACGTATGGCACCATTTGCTGATTCTAAAGAGATAACAGAAGTTGTGATTAATACTATACAACCGTACGAGCTGAAGTTGCTTGGCGACAGTTGCTTTCGTGCCTACGATAGCATTGGTTATCACTATTGCATCGCATTACTTGCTTGCAGAGTTGCATTAAACGAGGTAGATGAATTAGATGTTGTGGCAGTGCTTGAACATGAAGTGGAGAAAGAATTGAAAGAACATCAACTGGTAGCCTCTAGAGGTGGAGAAAATTATCATGTAATGCTTCGTATTTTTAAGTGTTTTAAAAAAGATACAGATAGACTCAACCATTTGCTGATACGCCTACAAAATCACAGGGATTGAGATGCAAAATCATGTCATTCACAAACAACTAGAAGTACGTCAACCTCTTTTTAACAGAAGAGCAAATGAAACAAATCAATTTCACCTTAATTGAATCTTTGCATACAAATAAAAAAATATACCGCGCATATATGTAAAAAAACGAGATGCAAACGATTATGCATCCCGTTATGTGAAGAAGAAAAAACTAGCTTTTAATGCATTATATGATCTTTAAGGAACACCTCATTTAAGCATACATAATTGAAAGTAATCACAAAAAGGACTGCTGTACGGGAGTCTTTTTTTATATTCTTCCCGTGATTTACCTTCTATTAAAAGAAATAGATGGAGAAGAAGCAGCATTCTTATGCGTGAATGGCATGAGAATGCTGCCTTTTTCTGTAGATATAGGTGTGCACCTATACATTTTCTTTTACAATCCCCCCTTTAACCCTTATTATGGTAATAAACTCAAAATAAGGTGGGGGATGAATTTATGAGAGCAAAGATTGAGAAAGCGAACCATGTAGTGATGTTTCAAACAGCTGGTGAGTTTTATGCACACGAAGTGACTCAAGGTCCTAAAGTGGGTTTCTTTGCTTGTCCCTCTTGTGGAGTGAAAGTTTATCATAAACAAGACCATTTCTTTTCACGTGAGCATGCGCGTACGTGTACTTACGTACAAGAGCAACCTAAGACAAAGTTCTAAAAATGTATTCTCCTAGTTTGTAAATTTATCATTGGTCAATTTATACAT
Source organism: Priestia megaterium (assembly GCF_009497655.1). Classification (NCBI taxonomy): domain Bacteria; kingdom Bacillati; phylum Bacillota; class Bacilli; order Caryophanales; family Bacillaceae; genus Priestia; species Priestia megaterium. Next base: position 90,445 of record NZ_CP023318.1, read on the forward strand.
TTATAGTATAATATGAAAGTTGTACTTATGAGCATATAAAAGGAGAGTCAGCATGAAGGGACTAAGTACGTTGAGAAAGATAGATGCAGTGGGTCGTATAGTAATTCCCATTGAACTAAGAAAAGAACTGAATATAGGTAAAGACGATTCTGTAGAAATTTTATTGGAAGATGATCATATAGAAATAAAAAAATATAAAGAATATGATAAATGTGTGGTTACGGGTGAGGTAACACCTGAGAACCGTAGGTATGCAAATAACATGGTTATCAGTCCGTTAGGCGCAAAAATTTTATTTAACGAAATAAAAGACAAGCAAAAAACCTTTGAATCGTAAATTCAAAGGTTTTTTAAGTCGACCTATTTTTTATTCTGTATACTTTCTAACCAGTTTTGTACAGAAGACCCTAAGCTAGTTGCTCCTACTTTTAATTCATCCATAATATAAGAAATTAAATTGTGTAAACTGTACTCTTCTTTATAAGGGTTATTTTTATTGATGAATTTTAACACCTCTTTTAACTCCTTTACTCTTCCCTGATCCAATTCTTCTTCTAAATGCCGAGTCATGTATTCATCAACAAAATCAGAGTTCCTTATACTCGCTTCAATTAAGAAAGATGCTGCTAATGCTGGAGAGCAATCTAAAGCATAAGCTAAGCGTTTTAGAATATCATACGTTTCTCCATGTCCATCTTTTAAGCGCGTAGAGACACGCTCCTTCTCAATATTCTTGTATAGATGTCTAATTGGCTCTTTGGACATATCTCCCATATATACAGTGCTGCCAAAGCTAAATCCTCTTCTAAAATAATTTGATAGGTAGTCCATTACTTTTGAAGAAGCAAGGCCTGATATACAAATTGATTCAATTACATTTTTTACAGGTGTATTTGTAATATAAGACAATCGATAAACACATTCTTTAAGATCAATTGGAAGTGATGGTTTTACATCTCGTTTTTTGTCACTTCGAATTTTTCTTTTCTTCTCTTCTACTCTCACATAATCACTCCTAAAATCTAAAATTATCTCTAGGACAATGACTTTTTGTACATACCTAAAACATGTATATGGCAGGGGAGGGAGGAGCATGTATATTTTTTTGAGATAGTGGAAAAAACTTATAATAGTAGAACATGAGAGGAGTCTTTTGTATGAAAATGACGAAAGAAGAAGCACAAGAAATCGCAAAAAAAATAAAAGAAAACTCCAACAAGTACGGATTACCTGTGAAAAAAAAGAAAAATGCTAGTGCAACTTAAAAGGGGATATATAAGAAAAGGTCTTCAATTTAATAAAAAATATAAGACTTATATTTTCCTACTATAGTACGCAATAACATTTAGTACGCTGCATAATAAAGATAAGCTAACTCAATTACAAAAAACTTTAAATTAGATGTACTGATAATAAGGAAGTTAAAAAAGGGACTGCCTAACAAATTAATTTGTTAGGCAGTCCCTTTTTTAATTATGATTATTGGTGACGTAATTTATCAATTTCTTCTGGTGTAAGGTGTGTAAATTCAGCGATTGTTTGGGTATCTAAACCCTTTTGAATCATACTTAAGGCCACCTTTAGGATACCTTTCTTTTCGCCTATTTCTTCACCTATTTGTTTTCCTTTTTCTTCTCCAAGTTTCTCAGCTCGTTTTAAAGCTGACTTTTCATCTAATAATGCTTTTCTTCGTGCTTCATATGCTAGTAGCACTTCTGGATCTTGGCTAACACGTTCCCACTCTTCCATCGCTTTCTTTAATACTTGATCTTCTTGCATCGCAATCTCCTCCAATACCTGAGTGATTTCTTCATCTTCGGATGCTTCAAGTAATAATAACCATCGCACAAGTTGATCTTCCCGTGGATCTACCTCTCTGTTACGCCATTTAATGAGATCAAGATAGACATCATGTAAAGCCTCCAGAATGGATTTCTGGAGGCTTTATATAAATGCTCTTTATTTAACAGCTTCTTTAAACTCTTTTCCTGCTTTGAAACCTGGAACCTTTGTTGCTGCGATTGTCATTTCTTCTCCAGTTTGAGGATTACGTCCTGTACGCTGTGAACGTTCACGTACTTCGAATGTTCCCAGTCCTACTAGTTGAACTTTTTCGCCTTTTGCAAGCGTTGTAGAAATCGTTTCAAATAACGCGTCTACAGCTTTTTTTGCATCTTGTTTTGTTAACTCTGACTTTGAAGCAACTGCCTCAATGAATTCAGCTTTTTTCATATGTAACTACCTCATCTCTTTTTATAGGGTATGTCGATTAAGAATATATCATATATTTTGAGAAAAGGTCAAACGTATGTTCTTTTTAGATGGAAGTATAGGCAAATACATAACAATAAAAAAAGAAGAAATGGAAACCCATTTCTTCCTTACATACACGTTTAGCTAGAACGATTACATTATCGGATGTTACTACCACCAAGTTGTTGTTCCGCCATTTGTACAAGACGTTTTGTAATCTCGCCACCTACTGATCCGTTTGCACGTGCAGTTGTATCAGGACCAAGGTTTACTCCAAATTCACTAGCGATTTCATATTTCATTTGGTCGATTGCTTGTTGAGCACCATATACCAATAGTTCATTTGTGTTGTTATTTTTATTGTTTGCCATTTTATACAACTCCTTTACAGTTTGTATCGTTAAGATGTGTAAAAAAAGAATGATTTATTCATAAGGTAAGAAATTATTTTTAAAAAGTCGTGAAGTTGACCAATTTGTAATAAAAAGAGGGAAAGAACTAAAAGAGGCTGTAAAATAGAAAGTAAAAAAGATGTTTTAGAGTATATATAGGTGGTAAACAAATAGTACAGAGTCAATGTAAGAATTTTATAGGCTACTGTAAAAGGTTAAATACTTAACTTGATGAAGGGACTGGTTCGGTTTTGAAAGACGTAACGGCGACTTCAACAAATGTATTACCCGAATTGAAAAGTAGGTATTGTGATTTAACGAACGGTACTCTCGTTATGAATCGATATACGTAACGAAAGGGCCTCACAAGGGCAAATGAACATGATAATTATTTTGTTGTAAGAGAGGAGAGCCTGCATCATTTTTTGATGCGGGCTCTTTTTAAGTTGAAGCTATAAAATAAGGTACATAAGGTATTAAATCTAAATATTGTTGATAGATGTAAGGTTTTGTAGATAATTAAGTTGCTCCCACATATTGAATATTTATCCTACATCAAGTACAATAAGTTGAATATAAGTTCAACTTAAAAAATGAGGTGTTTAAGAATGAAAATTTCACGTTTTAATAAAGATTGCGGGAACTCTGTTGATATGAACATTATGGATGGGTATCTATTTGATTTCCCAACGAATGTAGTTGAACTTCAAAAAGAAGCTGCAGATTCTTTTTTTACAGATGCTGTTACGGCTCCAGAAGAATTTAAGAAGCGTATTTTACTTTCTACAACCATTAAGGGTGAAGAGAAAGAGCGTTATTTCTTAGTAGGTGACATTGCCGCAAGTCAATTGCTTGCTAACAATCACATTAATAAATTACATAATAAAATTACAAGTCATATTCCATACATCACCTTTTTAGCTGCAATTGCGTACTACCATGCTTTACATGCGAAAGATAAAAAGGACAACACAATTGAAATTGACTATTTTTCTACGATGTTACCAATCTGGCTCCTTAAGAAAGAGAGCACATTTGGGGCGGCTCAAAAAGCTATGGCTAATCGCTTCTTAGGCGACCATACGTTTACCGTGCACACGCCTGGTTTTGAAAATACGTTAAAGGTAGTAGTAGAAGAAAGTGCGTGCTTGAAAGAGGGAGAAAGCGCACGTTTTGCGTTAAAAAAAGACTTAACCCTTGAAAATCGTGAAGATGCAAATGAGTATGCAGAATGTGAAACAGTGATGGTAGACATTGGTGGCGGATCTATTGATGTCGTTATTCTACCGGAAGGGCTGAAAGCTGCGAATAGCCGTGAATCGTTCCAGAGCATTGAAGGCATTCCGTATTTAGCCCATATTGATAAATTGCGCAAAGAGAAGTTCTTAGAATTATTTACAGACTTACGTGCCTTTGATCAATTTATTCTTGATAACTACAGCAAGCAAAAGTTTGTATTGAAAAACGAGAATACAGGTGAATCTATTGATTTAACAAGCATAATCAAATCTTCACTACGAGACTATGTGGAAATCTTATTGGCTAAATTAAATGATGTCGCACCACCACCAGCAAATAAACTGCGTAAGTATGTATACTGCGGTGGGGTAGCTCCTACTTTAGAAGTCCCTATCATGAATAGTATGCGTGAAAAAATTGGAGAAGAACGTACAGAGAAGTATCATAAGGTTCCACAAGATAGCCGCCATTTAAATTTATTTGGCTTAGAGATTCGTAGTATTGGTTACGTTCAAAAGAAGCAAGCAGCAGAGAAGAAAGCCGTTAAATCCTAACAACGTAGGTGATAGGAATGTCAGAGCGTCAAAATGCGTTTACGATTAAGACAAATCGATTGAGTGATGAAGTTTATAATCAACTAGCTACATATGCTAAATCGCGTAAGTTAGGGGATTATATTTCATCTTTAATTCTTCGTGATCTAGAAGATTCATCTACTGAAAGCAAAGCAATGGAAGACACAAAAACCTACGAAATGCTTGAACATATTAAGAGTGAATTAGCTGATTTAAAAACATTAGCAAAAACAACAGGTTTTGTAGGAAACGATTCCTTCAAAGAAGAAGAGCCTTCAGAGGTTCCCCAACTCAAAGAAGGAAAGATTGCAGATTTAGCAAATATATCTGGCTCATTAGACGATGACGACTTAGAAGAATATAACGATTTTTAAACAGGAAACCACTAGAATTGAACTGCACCCCAATTCTAGTGGTTTTTCTATAAAGTAAAATTGACTGTATTTAGATATACTTTATTGAATTAATGTACCCTTTAGTCCAATAAAATATTTGATCTAGTTGAACAATTAAATTTTCATCTATCAATTTGTGTTGAAATTTGCCAAGTAATACCGAATTTGTCTGTTAATTGGCCATATGATGGACTCCAAAAAGTTTCTTGAAGTGGCATTTCTATTTGCCCACCTTCTTGTAGTTTTTGGAATACTTCTTTTGATTTTTCTACGCTGTCTATAGTAATAGCTACCGTCACTTGTGATCCAATTTGGTATGGTTGACCTGGGAATGTATCAGAAAGCATTAAATCCGTATTACCAACTTTTAAATGTGCATTCATTACACGATCTACTGCTTCTATAGGAGTGGGGAATTCTGGATTGCTGGGCATTTCTCCGAAAGTTTGAACACCAATAACTTTTGCATCCAGTGCCTTCTCGTAAAATTTGACAGCTTCTTGCCCATTACCGTTCATAATTAAATAAGGATAAATTCCTAAAACCATGAAAAACACCTCTTTTAAAATTTTATTTAGATTTCAATAAATTATAGCTAATCAAGTTGAAGAACGTAAGTTCGATTTGGTCATAACACTTACTACGTATTTATACAACAAATTTATTATGTTATCCTGCACGGTTAGTTTGAGAAGAAAAAATTGTTTTAGAAAGATATGTAATAAAGGGTTTAATAAAAAGCGACCATGAACGTTGCTTTCTATTAACGTTCATGGGTAAGCCAGGGTTAACGCTGTACCTTGTTTATCATGAATACCATAGCAACCTTTGAGATTATATCAATCCAAAATAACTTTTAGTGTGATAATCATGAAAACAGGTTAGTTTTCTTTTCAACATTTGCAAACACATCCTTCTATCTTATAAAATAAGAGTAAGAAATAAGAAAGATAGGAAGAGAAATTCATGTCCACAAAATTAGTAAATTTACGAATTGATTTTGCTTTTAAACAATTATTTGGTACAAAAGGCAGCGAGGATATCTTAGCAGGCTTTTTAAACGCTGTTTTAGAAAAGTCTCTAGAAGCACCTATTACATCTCTTCAATTGGAAGACCCACATCTTCACAAGGCTTACGAAGATGACAAGTTATCTATTCTAGATTTATTAGCTACATTGAACAACGGAACACAAGTGAATATAGAAATCCAACTTCGTAATACGCATGATATGGTTAAACGCTCTTTATATTATTGGAGTAAATTATATACGTCCCAAATGCAAGAGGGGATGCCTTACCGCGCCTTACGAAAAACCATCACCATTAATTTGTTGGATTTTATTTTATTCTCTTCAGATGAAGAATTTCAAACGACAGGGCAGCTGTGGGACACAACAAAGCAACGTGTTTTAAGTGATGATATTGAAATTCATTTTGTGGAAATTCCAAAGCTTGTGAAACAATGGAGGCAAGAAAAGGTTAACCCGTGGGAAAATGCATTCGTTCGTTGGATATTATTGTTACCAGCTCATGAAGATGAACATTTAACTCAAACGTTGGAGGAGATTGCGATGAATCAAGATCCAATTTTACAAAAAGCGATGGATAAATGGGAAAATATGAGTCACGATTCTTCTTTCCGAAGCGCATACGAAGCGCGTGAAAAACTATTACTTGATGAGCAAGCTAAATTAGCACATGCCCGTGAAGAAGGATTAGAAGAAGGGAAAATTCGATTGATTCGCAGCATGCATGAGAATGGTATGCCTTTAGACGACATTGCAAAGTTTACTGGGTTAAATATAGAAGAAATAAAAAGAGTAATCCGATAACATAGAGGATGACAAAAGCTTTGCGAAAGATTTCGTAAAGCTTTTTTATTTTACAATTATTTAATTTTTTTTGGAGTTATTATGCACAATAGGAAAACGAATAAAACAGCTATTTTTTAAAGTGAAACTTATAATCTATAATTAATTATGAATGGTTTCTAGAACTAAGGTGCTCCTCTAAAATATAAGGGAACCTCTTTTTGTAAATAGGAAGAAAAAAGTTGACCTCCTAATAAATCATATTATGTTAATTAGAGGTGTGTAGAGCACACACTTTATATCCTCTACTAATAGTTGAAATTAGAACTATTTATGTACGAGCTTTTTCCAGAGCGAGTTTTATACCAAATCCTATTAATATAGTACCTGTTATTCCCTCAATAACCTTTTGTGTCTTAGGCTTCTTCATAAACGCACTAATCTGGTTAAGTAAATAGATATAAAATAAATACCACACGACAGTTAATACAATATAAGTTATCCCAAGTATAAGAAATGGCATAAAAGTATGTCTTTCAGGATTCACAAACTGTGGTAGAAAGGTTAAGAAAAAAACAGCTATTTTTGGATTTAGTAGATTGGTAAGGAAACCTTGTTTAAAAGAAGACTTATTCTTATACTTACTTTCGACAACCGTTTCAGTTGTTTCTTGATTTCTTAATGTCCATAATGACTTGATACCTAAATAAATTAAGTACACCGCACCAATATATTTAAAGATAGAAAATAACAGAGCTGATTTCGCAATAATTGCCGAAAGTCCTGCAATAGCAGTTAGTGTGTGAATAGATAGCGCACAACAAATCCCAAGCATTGTCTTAAACCCTCCCTGTTTGCCACCAGTAAGAGTGTTTTTTGTCATGATAGCAGTATCTGGACCAGGTAAAATAATTAGAAATATGCATGTAATCACGAACAAATAAAAGTTTTCCATCTTATTATCGCCCCTCGATTAAAATAGTTCTGTATCTACAATTCTTACATTGTATTATAGGTTAATCATTTTATTAATTGAAGATAAATCCTATAATACTTCTTCTTTGTTTTTTTAAAACTAATGGATTCTTTTTTATGAATTCAAAAAAATATTATGTTAACTAAAGGTGTATATCGTATATAGCTTAAAAACAGAAAAAAACTACTGACTTATCAGCGATCAATAGTTTTTCCTGTGAGTGCTCAATTAAATTTTATGAAAAATATTAAATTTATCCCATAGTTGTTCAAGGGACTCTAGTTTATCTTGGAAATTTTCTTCTTTTTCTTTTCCTACAGATATAATTAGTGCATTTATGAGACTAAGTGGAGCTACGAATGAATCAATAAAAGTCGGCATTTGACTAGATGCTGTTAATGGGATATCTGCATAAGGTATTAGAGGCGATAATAGATTATCTGTTATTGCAACAGTTGTTGCTTCTTTTTCTTTTGCATACGAAAAAACTTTTATTGTACTTTCCGTATATCTTGCAAAACTGATTCCAATTACTACATCATCTTCATTTAAATCATATATACGTTCTGATACATTCTCAATTGAATGAATAAGCTCGACTTGTTCTAAAAGAAATTGCAAATAGTACTGTAAAAATACACCTAAAGCTGTAGCACTTCTATTTGCCACAATATATACCCTTTTAGCTTTAAGTAGGCTCTCTACCGCATTTTTAAAAACCTCAATATCTAGTCCATCTAAAGTGGATCTAATGTTTGAAATATCGTCTAAAAAGATATCGTATACGCTTTGATCCTGATCTTTATATACTTCTTTGGATATTTTTAACCTCTCAGTTGTTGTCAACTGTCGTTGGGCAGAACTTTGCATATATTGTTGAAGTTCTGGATAACCGGAACATCCTAAAAAAGTAGCAAAACGTACAACAGTCGCAGGACTAACCCCTGTAATCTTGGCTAACTTATCCCCCGTTAAAAAAGGAACTGTATTAGGATTTTCTAAAATGTATTTAGCTATCCTCAAATTTGATTTACTCATAGTAGGCATCTGTTCTGCAATATGTTTATAAACATTCTTCATTTAATAATCTCCTTCATTCTAATCAAGTTATGTGTAATAAAAAATTATTTTCAATTATATATCCATCATTATAAACTAAAATGCCCTTCAAAAAATTGATCAGTTTTAGAATACCCCTCTAGTTTATACCTTTAAGATTTTGAAAATATCACCAATAACAATTAGTCTATTCTTTTCCGAAAACATTCACATATTACATTGAAGCATGTAATAAAAATAAGAGCTATAACAAATTATGCATGTGCATAGTCGTTATAGCTCTTAGTAAATTGATACTTTATTTAGTGATTACACGCTGAATTGCTTGGTCATGTGCTGCTACTGTACGCTGAATATCTTCTTTTGTATGAACAACAGACATAGAATAACGATTAAGAGGTTTTGTATAAACACCTAGTTTTAATAACTCATAATCAATTTTTTCGCGTAGTTTTGTATCTGCTTTATTCATATCGCGATAATTTTTGATATTACCTTCACCAAGAATAATATTAAAAATACTACCCATACCAACTGTTTGCATAGTCAACCCGTGGGATTTATATATTTCTTCTAATTGATCCCTTAACAATCGAGTATTTGCAAATAATTGGTCCATTGTACCTTTCTGCTCCAATACATTAATTGTAGCTAAACCTGCCGCAAGTATAGTTGGATGACCATTGTATGTTCCACTATGGTATAGAGGATCTTGTTTATTCTTATTCTCTGCTCCAGCTGTTAAAATATCGCGCCCATCCCTGGCAGAACTAATCATCATAATTTCTTTTTTACCACCAATAGCTCCCACAGGAAAACCTCCGCCAAGTACTTTTCCTAAAGCAGTAATATCTGGTTTAACTCCATAGACTTTTTGTGCTCCACCAAGGGAAATTCTAAAACCTGTCTTTACTTCATCAAAAATCAACACAATATTAAGTTCCTCTGTAATCTTGCGGAGACCCGTCATAAAATCTTGATCAGCTGGAATAAATCCACCTTGGATAGGTTCTAAAATTACACCTGCCAATTCATGAGCATGAGCTTTTAAGATCTTTTCTGTTGCTTCTAGATCATTAAATGGAAGAATCACAGTATTTTCAAGATAATAGTCTGGCAGTCCTCTTGATTCTCCTACTGCTTTAGGGGTTGTTGCCTCCCCTGCTTGATCTATATCAGGATTCACACTGACTAAAACTTGATCATATCCTCCATGATAGTGACCTTCAAATTTCGCAATTTTTTCTTTACCTGTATAGGCAACTGCTGTACGAATAGCTAAAAGTGTAGCTTCTAATCCAGAATTTGTATAGCGAACCATTTCAATACCAGGATACAATTCAACCAATTTTTCTGCCATCGTCGTTTCCATTTTATGTGGTGTACCGAAAATAGTTGTACCTGACTCCATCATTTGCTTCGTTACAGCCTCAAATACTTGCTGATGTCCATGACCTAAGATGAGAGCACCATAACATAGGAGATAATCAATATATTCGTTTCCATCCACATCCAAAAGCTTACTTCCTTTCCCTTTCTCCATCATTAATGGATGAGGATTAAAGTATTTAATGTTTGCTGTAACTCCTCCTGGAATTACCTCGCATGCTTTGTTAAATAAACTCGCAGACTTTTTAGTCTTTTCAGAAAGTAATGTTTCTTCTTGAATTTTCATAAAAAAATCCCCCTGTACCATCAAAAATTGAAATTATTATTTCACATATAATTATAACACGAAATAATAATTTCAATATAGGGAGAATTTCTTTATTTATAGAAAAAGAAATTAAATAACTGACCTTTTACCGATAACATCTGTTATGGTAACTACAAATGCATAGGAAGAACCAACCTGTGAGCTCTAGAGGTTGGTTTTTCTGTTCTTGTAAACGGAGTATAGTAGAATTACTTATGTGATACCTCACGGTGTCTTGGATAGTTTGCTCATAGCAAAGTACTTTCATTCAAAGAACGAGCCAATTCATAATATAGGCAGTCATTTATATAAGTTTTTTTTGCTTTGCTATACGCATAGAAATGTATCTATAGAGATGGGCAAGATTAGCTTAGATAGAAAATAGTAAGAGGATAACCTAAATAACTCCACCGATTAGGAAAAGCAGGTACTTAAGTGAATTTTTCATAGTTTATTTATTTCTTTCTAAAAAACACCTTGGAGAAAAGATGTTTTTTCTCTTTTTATGCTCTTCAATTTACAAAGAAGAGCATTACTAAATAGAAGGTATTAGATAAAGCTACTTACTTTACTCTACCTTTAGTAAACAGTATAAATCTGTGTTTATAGGAAAAAATAAACGTAATATATTGTTTGTTGATGAATGGAAACGTATTTACATCACGTAATAAAGAAAAGGTAGGAAAAAATTATGGTTCTTTCTGTTTTATTACTTGGAACTATAGGCGTAATTTCAGAGAAACATCTTTTTAAAGCAGGCAGTTCAAAGAAGGAGCGTTTAATTTTCTTGCTTTTCTTGTGCTTCTCCTTGATTCTATCCAGTTTAGATGTACTACACATACAGGTTCCTAATATTTTAAATGGCTTAACCACAGTCTTTCATTATCCAAATAAACTTTTACCTTAAAGATTCTTAGAAGGTGCAAACACATATGAAGAGTGATACATATCAAATGAATACCATTCATATTAGTTCAAAACAGTTTTTTATTATTACGATTCTATTTATCGTAGGGGATGCCGTTTTGTATGTCCCAGCGCTTATTATAAAAGAAGCAGGTCACAGTATGTGGATTGTTGGATTACTCAGCTTATGTGAAGGGATGTTACTGGCCTTTTTGTATGCTAAACTGGGAAATCAGCTTAAAACAAATAGCCTTATGGAGTTTTTAGAAAGGGTTAGTGGCAAATGGTTAGGAAAAATACTTGGGGGTTCTTTTTTATTTTATATATTTGTTGACCTTCTCTTAATGATTTATGAGATGGGATCTTTTATGGTGACGATTATTATCACGGAAACACCCATTGAGTATGTTATTATCGCTTTCCTACTAGTTGTTATTATCGGGGTTAGGTTAGGACTAGAAACCATCGTACGTTCTGCTCAAATCCTTTTTCCATGGTTTATAGGCCTGTACCTCTTGCTTATCTTTTCAAACGTATCTAACGCTACATTTGAGAATCTCCAACCCTTGTTTGAGAAAGGGACCTACCTAATCATAAAAGGGAATTTTTCAATCATATCCTATACGCTAGAAACGGTTATTCTTCTTTTTCTTTTTCCCTATGTAACAAAGAAAGAAAAGGCTACCCAAGCTTATATAGAAGGGGTTACGGCAGGCCTCTTTTTATTAATTGTTATCTCTATATTTGCATTAGCTGTTTCGGGTTTTGCTGTTTTGAAAATGCAGCTTTATCCAAGCTATATGTTAGGGCAGACTTTGCAACTTAGCTTTTTTAATCATATTGAGGTTGTTATAGCTATTATTTGGTTTATCAGTTTGTTTTTTAAAGTAGCCATTTGCTTTTTTGTATTAACTCAAGCCTTATCTGAAATATTAAAGGTCCAAGAATATAAGATTCTAACGTTTCCACTTGGTATGCTCATATTTGTTTGTTCCATTCTTTTTATTTCTAATAACACATACCTAGGTAATTTTATATCTTCTACGTGGATATCGTATTCAATTACGTATGGCGTTTTGTTTCCTTTGTGTTTGTTGATATTAAGTTGGATAAGGAGTAAATTACGCAATTAAGCTATGGTAGGTATTACTTATATACTTGTAGTGTCTTTTTATGAACAAAAAAAGAGCTTTATCGTAAAAGCTCTTTTTCATTATATTTATGGGTAAAAAAACTTATAGTTCTCTTATATTACAGAATCTATAGATTTACTCATTGTTGTATTATTTGTATTACTTTAAGCTTACTTTAATCTATGCTCATATTATTTAAGCTATTGTATTGAGAGCATTTGTGTAAGCTACAGCTTGATGTAAGCTTGCAAAAGTTTTAACATGGTCAACTTTAATTCCTAGGCCTACCATCGTTTGAGCAATTTCTGAACGTATACCACTAAGCACAACTTTTACCCCTATAAGTCCCAAACCATCTATAACTTTAAATAATTGATCTGCTACCATGGTATCAATAATAGGAACAGCAGATAAATCCATAATGAGCCAAGCTAAATGGTATTCACTACTTTTTGTTAATGCGTTTTCTATCAAGATTTGAGCTCGTTTTGTATCCAAATCACCTACTAAAGGCAGAATACCAACTGTTTCAGTCATACGAACAATCGGTACAGAGAGCTCATCAATGGCATACTGAGCATATCTAATGTTTTGCTTATAATCGTTAAGATAAGTCTTACTAATATACTGTGTAGCACAATCAATAATTGAATTAAAGTGGGAGATAATAGAGTAAAACTCTTTAATGGAAACCTCTTGCTTATCCAATTCTTCTAGTATCATATCTCCAATGATGTCCCGGTAGTAACTAATTTCTTCTAAAGCAAGGTTTAAAGGAAGGTCACGTTCTACTAGTACATTGGCCATTTTCCCCGCCCAATTTTTAATGAGAATAGCAGCCGTCTCTTTATCTGAAATAATTGATTGGGCGTAAATCGTTAATAGATCAAGGCGAAAAGGTGTTAGTTCTGTATGAATATCATGGAACTCCGCAAGGTCTTGTTTCTTCCTATCTGCAAGTTCCTCTTTTTGTTGAATAATTTTATCTTTAACCGTTTGTAATCGTTGGACATTTAGTAATTTCACAAGGCACTTCTCCTCATAGTTATAATATATAAGGTATAAATAAGCCGTCTACCTTTTAAAGGGAAGAAGGTTTGCTTTTCATTGTACCACACGTTATTACCTTTTAATGACTTATAACTAGTTGAGGAAGTAATTACCTGTCGTTTGAAGTATCTGTCATGAATAGATTCCATAATCCTTGTAAGTCTAAATAGAATACTCTACATTTCAAAGCTAAAAAAAGAAAAGCTCTTGACAATTCAGGAGTTTTTCTTTTTTATATTAAAGTGGCGTTTTCCTATTACTTACATTCTAATAGGTTATTTTCAAGCTTACGTATCCACTTATAGCACCCTAGCATAATTAAGAGGAGAAAAGGATCAATAATAGCTGAGTAACCTAAATTCCACCAGCCATAATGAAAGTACCCCCAGGGTTCAGGAAGTAATGTAAGGAGTTCATAAAGTAAAATACCTACTAACCAAAAGATAAAGTAGCAAATTTTTTTCTTAATAGGTCTTTTAAAAGGGTACCAATTAAGAAAAATCATGTTGACAGGTGGAAGCAGTACAGTATGGACAAGGATTCCTTTCCAATCAGCTTGTTTTGTAAAATACCAGTAGGCGTGATATTTTAAATCGATAAAAACATCAAACATATGTTGAAAAGCAATAGTAAATGTCCAAATATGAAAAATCTGATTCCCTGTTAATTTTTTATTTGTGGTAAATGCAAATAAGTTAAATACGATAATAGCAATAACAAGTCCAATCATATCTTCTAGGGTCCTTTTCAGCCTAAAATAATTATATTATTGAATATAAATTCTCTTTAGGCTGGTTTTTATTATGAAAAATATTGCAATTCAACTGTAGAATCTATTGCACGACATATGAAAAAGAAAGCGTAGTCTCTCCTCAAAAGAGGTAATTTTTTAGTGATAATGATTTTTTATAATTTCTCCATAAAATATAATTTGATTCAAATAAAGAAAAGGTATCCTCTAACTAAATCCTCTTTGCTACAAAAGTAAAAGGGAGTGTTTTAAGAATACTTACAGAGTGATTTCACATACTAAAGGCAAATTATATTTGCAAGGAGATAAGTACATGGGAACCGAACATAATGTTAAATTGAGTGCTGCAGAAATTGCACAACTGTGGTCATCTTACATGAATAGCAGCATGTGTCACTGTTTATTCACCCATTTCTTGAAAGTTGTGGAAGACAACCAAGTACAAACTATTCTAGATAAAGGTTTAGAATTAACACAAATTCATTTACAGAAATTAACTACTATTTTTCATAAAGAGAAATTTCCTTTACCACAAGGGTTTGTTGTAAAAGAAGACGTAAATACTGCTGCTCCAAAATTGTTCTCGGATAGCTTCATGTTATATTTCAGCTCTAGTATGGGGGCCATGGCTCTTAATTTTTACGCTGTTGCGAAGGCAGCATCTGTACGATCGGATGTAGACACATATTTTTCTGAGTGTATTCGTGAACTTAGTGAATTTGATAGTTTAACTAAAAATTTATTATTGTCAAAAGGGTTATTCATCCGTTCACCGTACCTGAGCCCTCCTCAAGAAGTAAGGTTTGTTGAGGATCAAACGTTTATGTCTGGTTGGTTCGGTCACAAAAGACCTTTATCAGCAATTGAAATTACAAATCTTTTCTTAAACTTACAAAAGAACGCTATGGGGAAAGCTGTAATGATAGGATTTAGTCAAGTCGCTCAGTCAAAGGAAGTAGGAAGGTTTATGGTACGTGGAAAAGAAATTGCGTCTAAACATACAGAGATATTTGGTTCTGTATTAAAAGACGATGACTTGCCAGTACCTATGACTTGGGATAACGAAATAACCGATTCAAAAATCCCTCCTTTTTCCGATAAAATGATGATGTTTATGACAACAGCTTTGATTGGTCTCAGTATAGGGCTATATGGCGCATCGATGGCAACCAGTATAAGAAAGGATCTATCTGTCGATTATGTCCGGTTGGCTGCAGAAATTGCTAAATATGCAGAAGATGGTGCAAAGATGATGATAAATAATGGTTGGCTGGAGGAACCACCACTTTCGGAAGATCGTGACAAATTAGCTAATACGTAAACTATAAGCCATAAAGGTAATACTCCGAAGTAAACTATATCAATAAAGGCTCTCATCCTAACTTGAGAAAAGATATATTATATATGAATGAATATAGTAAAAACTACCAACTTGTGAAAGAAGGTAGTTTTTACTTTTCGACTTTATCCAATGATGCCTCACGGCTTCTTAAGTATTTTACGCACTTAAGATATAAGCTATTCACATAGATAGTTCAGCATATACGAATAGCTTATATTGATTATCTGTATTTTATAATTTTTGTACAGCATATAGTAACAATTCTTCAATATTTCTTTTACCTAGCTCTTTCGCTTTTTGTTGCAATTCTTCTTTCAAATCGCTTGATAGCTTTACACGTACCACTTCCAAATCGCTATCAATATAAATGCCACGGCTACGTTTATTAATCTTTCCTGAGACAAGAACCGACTCTAATAATTCAATGATTTCTTGAGCTGATTCTGTCAACAGTACAGGTTTGATTTCAACTATAAATTGTTCTTTCTCTTCTTGTGGCGTAATTCTCATGTTAGTTGGACTTAGGTACTGATAAAATAAATCCATAAGCTTATAAAGTTGTGATTTTGCATAAGCTGTTTGCTTAAAAGCAAATGTTGCATAGCCTTCTTTCGTAATCGGTTTTTTTGATTCAATTTTATAGGCTGCTTCATAGCCTCGATCAAGTAATTCTTCTACTGTTATCTCTTCATGTTGCTCTGTAACAGCCATAATTGGATCTTCTACCGAGATGATACGTGCAAACTGCTCTTTTTCTTCACCTTTTTTTACAAAAAGCTGAAATAAAGCCACATTTTGTTCAGCATGATAGAAATGACGCTTACTCGGTTTGCGCCCAACTTCATGTGTACGCTTAAATTCTTCTAAATCTTCTTCATTGACAAAATAACAATTAATTCCTCGATATTCTTCTTGGAATGCTGGTAACAGCTCTTGCTTAATATATTTATTGACCGTTGTAACCGAGATATCAAGTTGCTGGGCTACCTCTTTTGTCGTAAGTCCAGGCTTCTTTAATTCTTCTTGCAAACGAACGACATCTTCGATATCAAATTCATAGCGTCCTTCGATATGCCAGTCATCTTTATTAATAGGATTTAATTTTCCTTGCTGAATATATGTATAAATCGTTTTCTTTGATGAAATAGATAACATCTCCATCACATCTTCAATAGTAATAATTTTAGTAGGATTATCAATCATAACATACACTCCTATTCTTTTTTCTTCATCTAATAATTAATTATATCATATATACATATAGTTAGAGTTTAAAAGTTTTTATAATCAATATGTAAATGTTATAACTAACTTATAAATATTTATGTTTTATTATTTACTCTAAGTGATGACAAATAGGAGATTTTTCTACAAATCATATAAACAGTAAACTATTTTTATAAAAAGTAAGTTTACACTTTTACTTTTAAATAAGTTACAATTGATAAGTAATAAACATAATAAATAACTTTAAGTAGTTATTTAATTATAAAAACATTAAATATATATTTAAGATAATAAGTAGTTTAGATTTTGTTAGTAACGCTATTAGTACGTTTTTAAGGGTATTTGTTATTTGTATACATATAATTGGAAACTTGATCCTCGGATAGAGAAGAAACTATTTCAACACAAGGAAGACCTATAAATAAGAAGACATGTTTTACGAAAGGAGAGGTTTTATGCAAGATTTCTCGTTAGTACACATAGGAACAGAAGTAAGGGAAAGAAAAGGAGGTTTCAATGAAATTGTTTCATTGATGCTAGATAATAAATATTATGATGCCTTAGAAGAAAGAAATGAGCATCACCAGCGAAAAAGCGAAGATATGTTCAGTGATTTTACGGATGAAGAAATGATGTACTATTATGTCCATCAGCGAAAGCATATTCGAAAGGACCGAGAACGAAAAGAAAATACAAAAACCGAATACCTACGGATTCTGCTGCAGTTTTATCAGTATGCGGTAAAAAGTGAGTCGTTCTTGCGCCAAGATGTTGACTATTATATAGAAGAAACTATTTTTAAAAACCTACGTCCTTGGCATATTCGAAACTATCAGGCGTATTTAAGCACCGCGTTCTTAGGTAAGGGGGGGAAACCTTATTCACCCGCAACTTTAGACGCTAAGATGACGATTTTAAAAAGTTTTATGAAATGGCTACATGAAACGAAGTATATTCAGCATCCATTACACAAAGAAATCTTAAGCACATCACTATCTGAGCAAGAAATTCCAAATCGAGATTTGTATTACCATGAAGTCAAACAGCTCCTGGATTACTACAAAGAACATCCCATTAATTATGGATTGTTAACGATGTTGGCCATGACAGGATTGCGTATACAGGAAATAGCTAAAGCTTCGTGGGGAGATGTATATCTAGACAGTTTAAGTGGTCATTATCGACTAAGAGGAGTAGGAAAGGGTGGAAAGAAATTTGATAAGTTACTTCATCCATCGCTACATGAACGCATTCTTGCTTTTCGAGAACGACGTCATGTCAGTACAGCATTAAATTCAAGTGATCAAGGTCCATTATTTCCAACTAAAGATGGAGGGTTTTATCAATATAAAAACCTAAGTAATTATATTGTGCGTATCATTGAACGAACGGAATTACCTTTTAGAAAAGAACGGAATGATAGGATTACGCCTCATTACTTTCGTCATTTTTATGCGATTTATAGTAGGCAGCAAGGAGCCGATATTTTCTTAATTCAAAAGGAGCTTGGCCATAGTGACCGTAAAACAACAGAACGTTATCTGGAGAAGGTCTTGCAGCGAGAAAAAGAAGTTGGATTGTTGTGGAAGGAACAAGATTTTTAATGGTAGATGTTAAAATAGAATGCTAACAGAAATGTTTCCTTTCATTTAAGGTTCGTGGGTTTTAGGTATTGTTATATTATAAGGTCATTTATCCCACTTCACTACTACATATTGTTATCATCAATACTAGAACACAATTTAAAGCCCGAATTAAGATTTATACAAATAGGGGATAGTTGTTGGAAAACTAAAGTTTCATATTTTTGATACAGAGAATTTGGAAAAAGAGAGATTGATTATTCATTAAGAGAATTAAGAAAAAGGGCAAATAATATTGAGTTTGAGACTAAAGTGTTGTCAGAATTAAACTACTCAGCTGATAAACAAGAAATTTCACCTAAGTATTTATTCTGTGAATAAATACTTAGGTGAAATTAAAAAACGTTAACTTAAGTATACTAAGGTGAAATCTAAGTCTATGTGAGATTGGAACAAATATGACTCCAAATTGTTACAAAAACAAACAGTCTTTAACTCTCATTTATATATCTATGTAAAGGTTAAAATCCAATCTATATAAGAAAAAATATATAAAAAAGTGATTTTTTCACTCAGTTTCCAACTGTGAATGTATATAATGAATAATGCATAGATAATATTTTGTTAGAAAAGAGTGAATTAATGGGAACAAACGGAAAAATATTCGCGGAAGAACTTTTGAAAAAAAAGTCAATTAATCAAAAAGAATGTATTATAGAAACAGAGGTGTCGAATAAAGCTAGTGAAACTATTTTTAAAATTAAAGGAACATCAAGAGTAATATTGCGTGGAGATAGTAAAAACACAAATAGTATCGTAACTGCTGCACACGAGATTGGACATGTTATAAATAACAAGGAGAACATCAAAAAATATCTACGGTTTAAATACACCTCGTATATACTATCACTTATTATGATTTTGTCTTTGATTTTAGTAATAATCGATAAATTCTATCATGACATACCTCTCGGGGTTCTCCTTATATTCTTCTTCTTTAGCTTCTCACTATCTTTTTATAGTGGATATGTTAAAGTAGTCGACGAATACGGGGCAAACAAAGAAGCATTAAAGTTGTTATATAAATATTCTGATGCGATTTTTTTAAATCACAACGATCCTAGAAATTGGAAAAACATTCGAGATGAAGCTAAAAGTCAACTAAAAAGAGGAATAAAAAGATATAAAGAATCCAACTTTATTATAACCATTTTTAGTTTAGTTCCCGTCCTAACTTATGTAATTATCCATATATTCTCTTTATAACTTAGATTATAACTAGATAAAAAGAGCTGATATCAGCTCTTTTTATCTACTATACTCATTTAGGTATTTTCACTTTAAACGATTTAAATTTGACTGGTTTTAAAGAACCATATATAAAATAGAGGACACCCCAGAAATATAGCTTCCATATACAGAGAAGAATCCCTGTAGCGTGGCACTATATGTTTTTAGATAACAATTCTATTTTAATGTTATTTTTCACAATTAATTTAGGACAATCCGTGGCATTCTCTTTTTTACGTTGTAGCAAATCAATTTTAAACTCATTTAAAATTTTATTAGGCAATAAGCCTAATAAAGCAAGATTTTCTGTTACTAAAGCAGGAAAATCTTTTATATAACAGCCATTCCTGTCCCATACTATAGTTTTTAGTTTTTCTATAAAGTGTTCAAATGTGTATAATCTTTTCCCATAACCATAGAAAGTACTATCAATCATACTAATAGGTTTCGTATGAAAAAAAGATAACCCCATCATTTTAACAAGCTCCTCCTTATAGTTATCGATGTGATTTAAAATTAATTCAAGTGCATCATCGTGTCCAACTTCAACACCTTTTAAAAAAGTACCCGGCTTTGGATATAACCCTATACCTCTCTCTTTAAATTTAGCATTGAGGTGTTGTAGTGTTTCTACAAATTTACAATAAGCTTGAAGTTTAGCCTTAAACTCTTTATTCCTAGAGCACTCATCAATTTTCTTCAACGCATTTAGCATTGTAAGCGTTCTTCTCTCAGCATAAGTGGCCATACAATTCCTCCGTAGAAAATGACATAAGGACATAATTACATAGTAAACACCCTTCTATATTTATCGGAAAAATCCTTCTCAACAATGTTGTGGAACAGGATTATCGTTTTATAAAAAACGAATTTTTTCAGATTTAGAAGCTATGCACATGATTAAAAAAGGAAAGATCACTCAACGAGAGCAGTCTGCCCAAAATCAATTCATTCATCAACTGCTTGGAATAGGTGAATAATTTAAGAAATTATTGAAAACTTTTGCTCTTTTATCTTGATCAAGTAATTTCACTAAAACCATATATAGTATTTTATATCTACAAATTTGATGATTTAAGGAGGAATTTATACCTAATAATGTAGAATTATAATAAAGATAATGAATGCATAAAGGTGGTAGATTCATTATCTTCATTATAAATAATTCTCAAATGAAACCACCTCAGTTATATACAGGAGAAGAGGTGATTCTACGAAAGTTATACAAATGTCTGAGAAATAAGTAGACCACAATATAATATAATGTAAACCTTTCTTAAAGATATATCACTAATTATTATATATTTAAACTTGGAAAGATGGGAGCTGAAAGCAGCAGAGTTATAAGAGCCTCATGAGTTCAATGTATCGACTTCCTTTAGTAAAACGATTTATCTTAAAATTAAAAATGGGAAATTATTCATTTAATAAAGAATTTGATTTTGATTTAGACAATTTTATAAGGAAGAGGAGATTATTTGATAAAAGCTAATGTTGGTGTTCATAATAGGGAAAAATTTGAGTTGGATAGTGGTAAACGTAATATAGGGTTTAAATTTTCAGAGGCAATAATGGAGTCAACTGATGATTCATTCGATGCTTCAATTTCACCTTCAAACTTAGGTGCTCCTACAATTATAGAAATATATGTGAGTGAAGAAGAATATGAAGAATATACAGAAGATGGAAATGTGAATAAATCTAAAAGGTACTCTTATTCAATTTTGGATAATGGTCCAGGAGTATGTGTGGACAATGTATTTGAATTTGGACAAAATAAAAATGATAGATTTACTGATTTAAACGCACTTAATACTTTAAATGGATTATACCACTACGGCTTGTCTTCACATCTAAATGTAGGAACAAAGCTATATTTTTATTCTAGAGAGACAGATAGGGATTGGAGTCTTAATTGTTTAGAGGCTAGCGATATTACAGATGAAGTATATACTTATAAGAAAGAAGCAAAACCTAATATTGAAGTAGACAATCAGCAACTAGATTTAGATGATTTCGATTTTTTTGTCAGAACTGTTGTTCAAGTCAAAGGTGTACGGAAGTCTGAGGTAGAAGAAAAGAATTTAGAGGAACTTGTTAAAAATCTAATAAAACAATTCGGAGTAACTTACAAACACTATATTCAAAGAGGAAATAAAATTTTTATTAACGGTACTGAAGTAAGAGGTATCGATCCGTTTTTATGTGAGAAGGAATACAAAGAGAGAGGTATCAGTTCAGATTTATTTCATAAATTTAATATAACTCTAAGAGAGTTACTAGAGCAAGAAGATGCTATAGTAAAACAGAAAATATTAAATAATTATGGTAAATTATTTAATAGTAATGAAGAGCTATTAAATGAATCAATAAACGTAAGTATGTATGAATTATGCTCTGATTTTCTAGATCGTAGTTTTAAAAGTAAGATAGCTGAAGAAATGTCACACTGCCTATTACCCTCAATTATGGATTCAGGTTTTTATATTAAAAGAAACCATCGATATATAGGTAGAGCTGCGAAAATATTGGATATTTGCAAAAACCATAACTCTTACAACTACTTTAGAGCAGAAATATCTTTCTCACCTATATTTGATATGTTTTTTGGAATTCAAATAAACAAGAATAAATATGATATTAAAAGCTCTTTAGCTTCACTGATGATAAAAAAAATAAATCTAGAGACAAAAGGAAAAAATATACCTAATTACTTAAAAACTCGCGAAAAGGATTCGATTAAACAAAATTCTTTAACATTATTATCCAAATTAATAGTAAAAGCTCACGAGCTTGAAAAATATATTTATCAATTAGATATCGTTCGCGCTGAAGCTCGTGAAAGAGGTATAGATTCAGATTTAATATTGGAAGCAAGAGAATTTATGGAAAGCTCAGAAAAATTTAATCAATATCTTACTGGATTAACAAATGAATATGATGACCTTTTAAAATTGAATGAAGTTGAAACTAATATAGTTCAGGATGCTCTCAATGAAGCAAAAAAACTATTCCAAAATGCTACAGAAATTATAATGAGAATAAAAAATGCCATTTCATTGAGAGATGAACAATTAATAGAACCTGCAAATTTATTAAAAAATCGTGTACGTGTTGCTGCTAATACTAATCGTAGGTTAATAGGAAATGAAGACTTCGATTATTTGAATGCATTTAAAGGCTTTATACTCGAACCCTTAAATGAAGTTCAAACTTATGGTGTATTGTATAATATACTACATCACTTTCCCAACGAATTTGAATTTATACTATTAGATTACAGTGAGGATAAAGGAATTGATTGTGTAGTAAAGATAAGAGACGCTGAACTATATAATAATTTAAACCTAAAGGCTCGCTTTGAAAATCAATGGGAACTTGATTGGGATGAATACCTTAATAATAATAAAGGAGCATTTTCTTTTGTTGAGCTAAAGTATAAGCTAGGCGCTAAAGAGGATTTGGGACATTCATTAACCCTAGTTTCACACTTAATATGCTGGGATTTTCATGAAAACAACCTTGATGAGTTCAAAGCTGTAGATGGAAAATATAAGCTCTCTAATGACAAGCGTTACTTGTTCCACAAAGACAAAATGAAAAAAGTCAAAGTGATTTGCTTGAGAGAAATGGTTGAAAGGCTGATTGGAGAAGAATTTTATGCATCAAAGGATTATTTTAATAGTTATTTGAGTCGATGAAGTAATTTACTATTAAAGAGGAGTGGTTTGTAGAAAATAACCAATAAAAAATGGTCGTAATAACTAAGGAAGATAACTCATAACAATAAAATGTTAAAAGGCCTGCATTATCTTTATGCAGGTTTTTTAACATTTTATTGTCTTAATAAAGTAGTATCAAGCAAGTGAAGTTTTCATAGGAATATTGTTTAATTTATAATATAACTGGCCATTTGTTTGAAATAGTATAAGCAGGAATAAGTTAACTGTTAATTACGGAGGACAACATGAGATTTGAATATGAGGAATTACATTCTGCCCCTCTTCTCATAAATTCAATTTATGAGGGGGGGAGAAAAAAGAATACTGCCGCAGAGGATCCTTTAACAAAATTGTTCAAAGTAAAAGGATTTATTAAAAGTGTAGGCAATAGAGGTGGATTTAGAAAATCCAGAAAAAAATGGTAAAGTTACTAATGAAATAGCATATAGTGTTATTTTTTCATCAAAAAAATGAAAGAATGGCCAAACACATATGACAAATCGACGGATACGTTTATATATTATGGAGACAATAGGGAGCCAGAAAACAATTATTTAAATACTAAACAAAAAGGAAACGCATGGCTAAAAAATATTTTTGAAAAGGCCTATGGAACCCTTGAAACTAGAAAAACAATTCCCACTATGTTTGTTTTTGAATCTACAGGTATTGGATTAAATGTAGAATTTTTAGGAGTTGCTGTACCTGGTGCAGAGGGGAAAACAATTAATCAATCGTTGAAGCTTGAAACACATGGTGAATCTCAAAATCAGTTTCAGAATTATAAAGCTCAGCTTACAGTAATAGACATTGAACCTGAGGGTATAAGTAGAGATTGGTTAGCCCAGTTAAAAGATATTAATGGAGATACACTAAAATATGCCCCTAAAGAATGGGTGAGTTTTATAAAAAAGGGTCCTGATGGCGCTAAGGCAATAAAACCTGAAAATGTAGTAACTATTGATGATACTATAGAAGTAGTATTCGAAAGTGAAAAGCAATATCTTCAAAAAGTTAGAACCACTCAAGCGAAATTTCGTGAGTGTCTTTTGAAGGAAGCAATAACTTGTAAAGTGTGCGGAATGAATATTCAAAAATTATTAGTAGCAAGCCATATTAAACCGTGGAAGGATTCAAATGATATTGAGCGAGTAGAATTTCTTTAATGGGTTCTTATTGTGCCCTTCCCATAATGCAATTTTTGATGCTAGGTATATATCTTTTAATAATAAAGGGGATATAATACTCTCCGACCTTTTAAACAACGAACATAAGGATTTACTTCACCTTAATAAAACCGTAAAAATAAGACTTAATCCTAGGCACATTCCTTACATGAATTGGCATAGGGAAAAAGTTTTTAAGAAATAAAAAAATCAAAGAGATAAACATCTTTGATTTTTAGATATTTTGATTAGATAATAAATTAGATTAAAACGTTAGTGACTTACTAAGAAGTATTAATAGCGTACTATTTTAATACAGATAATATGGATTTTACTATTTATCTTAAGGTTAAAGCCTTATTAAAATTCTTATAAATAAAATCCTTATTCAAAATGAAACAAGTTTCTCTTGTATCTTGAAGAAACGGCTTATATCCCCCGGACCCTTACCTTTTGAAAAGGTAATAAGATTAAGTCTAAGACTATTCTTTTTACTTAGGGCCGCAGTAAGAAACTTACTAATGTTGTTTGTTTCAATAACTTCTTTTATCATATGGTTTAATCATGTACGGACCCATAGGACAACTTATTATATGAATCCAATTGAATATAGAATGAGGTACCTTAAAGAACTGTCTAGTTTAGTGTTGACATACTAAATCATCATTAAACTATAATGTATTCTTTGACCTTACCTTCTATAAATTCACTTATTTTCCTAGGGGTATATTCGTTTGCACTAATATATCCTGTTGTAGATTTAATCCCTGGAATTTCAGTTTCATCTAAACGAATGGGTAATATATACTCTGCTTTTTCTTCAAAGGCTCTGGCTTGGGCACTTTCTCTTTCATGATTTGTCCAAACTTTTTTTTTGTAATTTTTCGACAGAAACATTACACAATACATTGATTTATTTCTATAAATATCATCTAAATGTGAATATAAATCCTTTCCCCACAAAGAAACAACCTCATATTTATCATAAAAAACTTTGATACCACTGCTTTTTAAAGTATCAGCTATTTCATAAACATACTTTCTATCTTCTCCCGCAAATGATAAAACAACATCATATTCCCAAGCTTTCATGTTGGTTCTTTCCATTTTCTCATGATTCTCAAAAAAAGTACTCTTATCAAATGGTATTTTAAAATATGTATTTCTTCCGTTTTCAGAGACCTTAATCTTAATACGTTCATTTTGCTGGATCCCTAAATGAAGATTATTACTATTATTGTCATCAAGGCATAGAATTAATATATACTCTTGACAAACTTGCTGTAACCATTGGTCTCCACCTACAATATAAGAATGTACGTTAAGTGAAACCGACTCTTCATTTTGTTCAAAATAATCAAACTTGTTTAATTCTGCAATAAGTTCGTTAAGTAAACCTAACTCTTCAACCCTATAAAATTCATCTCCAATTTCCTCGTTATAAAAAAAGAAATCGTTGATATTTAAGCTTTTATTTCTAAACTGTCCTGAAGCTGTAAAAAATCCACAATTGATATGTATACAAGAATCATATTTGTCTATAATGCTTAATTCATACCCCCAATATTGACCTTGTGTAAAGGGTATTTCTTCATAGTATTGAAGTTTATTAAAAAAGTTATTCTCTGTAATCTCTTTTAATTTTTTTTTAAGTCCTTCCAATGCAACTTTAAATTCAGCTTGCGTCATTAAAAACCCCTCCTACATTTTCGAAAATCACTATTAAAAGGACAACTCCAGAGACCTTATCTTTAATTCTAGTTTAATTATCTGTTCCTTATTTTAAAAACCTCATTATATAAAACTCCACAAATATCATATAAAATATCCAGAGGATGTAGAGTAACTCTTTGAGGGCGGTTTTTAAATGATAATTGCACGATTTGTAACCATTTCTCAAGATCAGTTTGACTTATTTTTTTAAGATGATCCATTCGAACATCATATGTAATAGTTAAACTTTTATATTCTTGACCTTCTTCAAATTTCCCTTTCTTTAGGATTTTATGATGTCGCTCTGGTGGAATTCTTCTGAGTGTTTGGCTCAAAGCTAGCTCTGTATATATCCAGGGGGACATAGTTTGATTTATTACTTCTGTAGTAATTAGAGACTTAGGAGTATTTAAAAATACCATACATTCAGTCTTATCAATCATATTTATTAAAGCTGTAGTAAGCATTGCATGAACATGACTAGTAGAATAATTCCTCTTCTCGTATATGTAAGCTGTTTTATTATCGTT
Source organism: Priestia megaterium (assembly GCF_009497655.1). NCBI lineage: Bacteria > Bacillati > Bacillota > Bacilli > Caryophanales > Bacillaceae > Priestia > Priestia megaterium. Next base: position 117,255 of record NZ_CP023318.1, read on the forward strand.
TTGACAATATTCATCATCAATCTGTTTTAAAAGATTATTAGCAAATCCCCAAACACACGAGTCAATAAATACGTTTAATCCAAATTCTTGATGGAGGAAACCTGCCAATCCTATAGCCTTATCTCTATCTGCATGGGAATGGGACAAAAAGATATCAGCTTCTACTTCTGGAAACCAATTATTTTGCATTCTTGTACCGTTTATACTTCCATCTTCTGATATAAATTCTTCAAATCCTCTTCTAATATCTTGTTTGTTTTTTTTAAAGATGTTTTCACCAATATTCTTGTAACCTACAAACATTGTAGACGTTTCTAAATTAAATCCTGTAAACATAATTCTCCCCCTATATTAACCTTCAATAATAATATTAACATGTAAAATACGGATATTTATACAATATTTTATATTTTTGAATCTTTTATAAAATTTAAATTCATTACTTATATATAATTTTAGGGTACTAATATCAGGGAGAAAAACAAGTACTTTTACATAGGTCTACAAGTAAATAAACTTTGAGTTGACCGGCAGTTCCTCTCCTAAGGCTTATGCCAAATCAAATACAAAAAAACACGAACCATTTAAGGAACATGTTTTTTCTTTAAAATAAAACAAATAATTAAATTGAGCACTTAAGCAAAGGCCCTAAAAGAAAAATTTTGAACTTAACTAGGGAAAATTAACATAGCTAATAAGATAACTACTAGGAGGGGAATGTAAAATAAACTTAGTGTTGTAGAAAACGTAACCTTAAGCCATGATTTAACCTCATCTTTACAGACATAAGCATTCATATTATAATCAATTGCTTCTTCTTCTCTGCCTCTAACCCTATCGTAGAGTTTTCTATATAACTTTTCTTGCCATAGAAAAAAACCATCTAAAAACCAGAAAAAAACTACTGGAATATAGGCCACTATTAAGTACCGTGAATCCATTTCAGAGACGTTTGCAAAAGCAAAAATACCAACTAAAATAGTGACGGACCACCCTTTTAAAAAAAAGGAATTTTGAGCCATTCTTGTTATAACGGCTTGAATAAATTCTAGATGTTTAATTTTATTTTCATTCATATCTTTTCTCCCCTATACATTAAAAAAATAAGACAAAATATTTAACCATTCTTCAAGAGTCAAGAACTTACCTTTCTAATCCTAAACAAATGAACTAGGAATGTCATCCAGCATACTCAGTACCTTCATAATATGTATTTAATATCTGTTTGTAAAAAAGGTAATACATCGACAGCTATTAAAATGGCCTAATTCTCAAGGCATCCATTTAAAATTGATATAGTTATCTATAACAGTGAAAACTAAGCACTCATACTGCTCCATTCGACTTCTTGAGCTCTCAGCAGTTTACTTATTAACATATGATTTATCTAGTTCTTTGCCATCTATTCAATCTCTATATACAGTATACCCTAACTCCAACATAGTAAAAACAAAAGACAAAGCAGCTAATATTAAGTTTGAAGCTTTGCCTTTAACTATAACTACTTTGGAATCTCTTGAGCTTCCATAGCATATATCTGGTTAATTTTATTACCCATTTTCTCTACTAAACCGACTACTAAGGCATTCCCCATGCAAAAATACCTGACTCTATCTGTTAATCCCTCCGTCCAATCTGGAGGAAAGTCATTTAATAATTCACATTCAACAGGTGTTAAAACACGCAAACGCTTAGTGTCCAAATCTTTAACTACATGGGTACTACGGTTCTTTGTGGCTTCACTGGTAAGCATAGTTCTTCCAGAGATATCTAAATCATCGGGAAATTTCATTCCGCCCTCAGAATAAGTATAAACATGACCGGAACTTGAAGTTCTTTCAATACGTTTAGGTCCTTTAAGGTAAGTAAAATGTTCCAATGTTGTTTTCCCATTCTTTCCTATTTCATCACCATCAACGTAATATTTTTCATCTACTACTTGATAATCTCTAGCTTTGATTAAAACGTCTCTTAGCGTAATTGGTGAGACTGATTGAGGGACAACTTCTTCAGTGTGAAATTTACCATTTCTCATTATACCTGCATTCCTAAAGGTTGCTGTGAAAGTATCTGATACTTCTACAATATCTTTAGGTAACACAGTATTTGTTACGGAATGCTTTAAAGAAGTTCCAGTTATCGGAAATTCACTGCTGAAAAATCCATTTTCCTGAATACTTTCTTGCAAAGAATAATTCAACTGCGTTTTCGCATAGTTAGTATTGTTTCTGTATGCAAAAATAAAAATTCTTCGTCTTCTTTGTGCAAATCCGTAATCAGCAGCGTTGATAACTCTCCATTCCACAAAATAACCTGCATCTCTAAAGCTTGCTAGCATAACAGCAAAGTCTCTTCCACGCAACTTAGAAGGTGATTTTAATAATCGATCAACGTTTTCTAGCAATACAAACTTGGGTTTATGATGATTTACTATCCTCATGATTTCCCAAAATAGTACACCCTTCTTTCCTTGTATTCCTGATTCTCCACTTAACGAACGTGCAACAGAGTAATCTTGACAAGGGAATCCTCCTACTAGTAAATCATGTTTAGGTATATCTTTTTCCTCATCTACTGTAGCGATATCCTCATTGCTGTGAATTCCTTTATCTTCAAATCTTTTACTATAGACTTCAAACGCATGCTGTACTTTTTTTGAGGGTTCCCACTGATTGCCCCATACTATATTAAAACCGCCTTGACGCTCCAATCCAACTCTGAACCCCCCAACGCCTGCGAATAATTCTACTACATCTATCATAAATACGAACATCCTTTCCTATTAACACGTATTCTCATTATAAATGGTTTCAATTGAATAATGAACAAGAATTAATTTTCGAAATTATTAGGATATTCGCTAATAATAATTATCATCTATAATAAAAAAGCCAAACATTATTAATGCAACATTCAAGAGAAAGAAGAGTATTTATGTAATTGAGCATAACTTTGTTAAGTAACAGATACGGTTGTTTGCTCATTTTATGATAAAATAGAACTAGTTATAGACTATTATTTGTAGTTGATATCTAAGTAAATATGAAACTCTAAAAGTATAGTTTAACTAGATAAAAGTGTATCCTATAATTATTTTGGACAAAGTGATTAGTTGAGGGAAAATAAACATCACCCAGGAGAAATAAATAAGTGATACATTGATAAATAGAGTGTGTATGGGGAGATATATTAAAATGACGATTAAATTAAATGAATTAATAGGATCTAAAATTACGATGACGGATTCAACACGTAAATTGACAATTAAAGGTGAAACAAAACCATATAAGGTAGCTAGAATTCCATTGGATTTATGTCACTACAACAATCAAAATGGACGTATTGCAACTCATATCAGTGAATATATTTCAAATGGGAACACGCTTAATAAATCAGATTTGAATGAATATAATAACGTTTTAGAGAAATTCATTTACAAGGCAAATCCTAAAGCTTTAGATGACACTATGAATAATATTGATAAGTTTGATCAGAGAGTAGCAGGGGTTGTGTTAAACGATGGGCGAATTATAGATGGGAATAGACGTTTTACAGCCTTACGTAAATTAAAACGTGATAAAGGAAAAGATTTATACTTTGAAGCAGTTATTCTGAATCAAGAAGAAGGAATAGACCAGCGTGATATTAAACTTTTAGAATTGAATTTACAACATGCTGAGGAGAAGCCTGTAGATTATGATCCAATTGATAATTTAGTTGATGTATATCGAGACTTAATTGAAAACAAACTATTCACTGAGGTTGAATATGTGCGAAATACGAATAAAAAGCCGGCTGAAGTAGCTTTAATGATGAAGAAAGCAGAGTTAATGGTTCAATTTTTAGATTATATAAACGCCGAAGGAAAGTACTATATCGCACGTGATTTGGCTCTTGATGGGCCGTTACAAGAAATGGTACGTATTTTAGAGAGTCAATTTAAAGGGATAGACGTCCGTACTATCTTATCCGCGAGCCATAAAGACAAAGGTGAGCAAGCTGGATATCTTCGAGTAAGAAATGCATTATTTACAGCAATCTTTTCTAAGCGTAAGTTGAATGAATCAGATAACAAAGGTGATGTGACTCGAGATATTCGTGATATGGGAAAATTCATCATCAATGCAAGCAATCGGGAAGAGTTTTTAGATGAATTTGATGATATTGTAGAGGAAGTCTATGAGAATTTCCAAGATTTGGATGAAGTTGATAGCTCTTCAGTAAAAGAAGTTGGTCAAGAATTAGCAGATGTGCGTAAGGAAGCTCAAAAAGTTATTGATAAGCATATAGAGGATTCTCGCTTAGTAATGGCTAAAACTAAGCCCGTTGATTTAATAAATAAAGCATTTGATGATTTAAAACGTATTGAAGTCGAACAGGTAAAACGAATGGATTCTTCTACAGAGCAGGAGTTTTTAACAGTATTTGAGGAAGTACAGAAAAAATTAAATGAATTTAGAGAGGCTCTAAATGTTTGATCAACTTACTTTGCATCCTTCATATTATACAAATACTTCAGATATAGTAGAAGAATTTTACAATCCAGTTTTATCTGTAGCGAAAGTATATGATCGTGTAAGCGCATATTTCAGCTCGAAAGCTCTGGCAGCCTATGCCAAAGGGCTTTCGGGCTTAATTAATAATGGAGGGAAAATGCGGCTTATTGTTTCGACAGAAATTAGTGAAGATGATTTTGAGTCTATCAAGAAAGGTTATGCATTACGTGAAGAACTAAAAAATAAAATCACAATTAGTTTAGAGGATAAACTGACAATTGAAGAAGAAATGAACTATTGTAATTTGGCGCATTTAATAGCAAACGGCCACGTAGATGTAAAAATTGGCTTTACTACAACAGGTATTTTTCATTCTAAATTCGGCTTGTGTAAAGACGGTAATGGCAATGTAATTTATTTTACGGGCTCTAATAATGAAACAGAAGCTGCAATTAAAGCGAATTATGAGGCATTTGATATTACGGCATCTTGGTTATGTTCAGATTTCGATATTCATAAATTACATAGGGCAGAAAGTGAGTTTGAAAAACTATGGAGTTCTACAGACAGTGGCCCTATAGTGTATGTAAAAGAGATTAATGAAGTAGTACGAAAAAAGATTATACAGTTTGACAAGGGGCGAGTAATTTTGAATACAGAAACTTTAACCGATGATGCGTTAATTTTAGCTTATGAGAACGATAAAATCGTTTTATATGATAACTTAAAATCTTATAAAATTTCATCTAAAGATATGGCAATTTCCCAAAAATTATTGCCTTATTATGACGGAAGCTATCCAGATTTCTCGCCTGACTTAACCTATATCGAAATGAACGAAGTAATTAAAATATTAGAAAAATACTCTAAAAGAAAAAAGTTTAATTTTATTGTTAGCCAGTCTTTAAAAGAATACTTATCAACAGTTGCCTATTTTATAAAGGAACGCGCGGATTATGGGAAAACTATTAAATATTATGAAAATGAGCTAGATCCAATTATCGCTGAACGCTTCAAAAAATTCGAAAACATTGTTAAAAATGAATTAGATAGAACTTTGCGCCCTAAACAAATGTGGAGTGCATTTTATATGTATGAAATGAAAAATGCAGCAAATTTTTCTGTACCAGGAGCAGGGAAAACATCAATGATTTATGGAGTGTTTGCATTCCTAAATTCACCAGAAGTTGATAAAATTGATAAGATTGTTATGATTGGCCCTAAAAACTCATTCTTATCTTGGAAAGATGAATTTAAGTCAAATTTTGCCGACAAAAAAACACTAAAATTTTTAGATGTGCAGCTAAATAAATTAAATGAATTTGAGTTTCGTCTTGAAAGTGGAGATCGTAATTTGGTTTTAGTAAACTACGAATCACTACCTAAATATGAGTCAGTATTATCAGATATTATAGATTCTCGTACAATGTTGGTATTTGATGAAGTACATAAAATCAAAGGACTAACGAGTGTAAGAGCGCAAGCTGCCAAACGTATCTCTGCTAGAGCTGGCTATAAATACGTGTTAACGGGTACCCCTATACCAAATACCTATCAAGATGTTTATAATTTATTAAATATTTTGTATGGCGATGAATATAAAATATTTTTCAACTTTAATAAGAATGATTTAAAAGAACCTAGTCCTATTATGGTAGAAAAAATTAATGATAAACTATACCCTTTCTTTTGGAGAACTAATAAAAAAGAACTAGGAGTGCCATCAGCTAATGAAGATGATCTCGTCCATGTGCTTGCATCCAATCAAGAGCAAGAAATCATTAATTTACTTTATCGTAAATATGGAAGAAGTGCTTTTCATTTATATATTCGTCTTATTCAGGCTTCTACTAATCCGGATTTATTATTAAAATCCTTAGATTATATTGAAATGTATGGAGAAGAAAACAATCCCTTAAAAGATATGAATCAAGATGCTATAGTATTTACTGAAGAAGAAATTGAGCTCATCAGACAAGTTCCTAAAACATCAAAATATTATGCTGCCCTAGATATGGCGGAGGATTTGTATGTTCAAGGTAAGCAATCCATCATCTGGTGTATGTTTGTAGATACCATTAATAAATTATATCAGGACCTACGTCTTAAAGGGATTAAAGCAGGGATTATATATGGAGGTACTCCTCAAGATGAACGTGATAAAATGATTAAAGCATTCTTAAATAAAGAAATTGATGTACTAGTAACAAACCCTCATACTTTAGCAGAATCTGTTTCCTTACATCATACTTGTCACGATGCAATTTACTTAGAGTATTCGTTCAACCTTACACATATGCTTCAATCTCGGGATCGTATACATCGATTAGGCCTAAAAGACACTGATTATACCCAATATTATTATTTTATGTTGCAAGGTAATGAAGGAGAGCGAAATACAATTGATGAGCGAATTTACTACAGATTAAAAGAAAAAGAGAAAAGAATGTTAGATGCTATTGAAAGAGGCATTCTTGAACCTGAACCAGAAGTAGATTTAGAAGAGATTTTATCTTTATTTAATAACTAAAAATAACATAGCAATGGCTCTTATCTAGAGACCTCTTAATTTAAGAAATGTCATGTAGGTATTAATATAATTTGCAAAAAATAAACAATGCTTAGTAAATTAAAAAAGTCTTACTAGGCATTGTTTTTTAATTTTATTTATGAAGATAATCTAAATAGTGATTTTTATCAATGAAAATCCGTTCCAAATCTCTTGAGTAATAAGGTTTCTTATCATATTTCAATAAAACTGTTTCTAAAGTATCATAGGATACTGATTCTAAAGAAAGCACTTCTATAACATCACGTAATTGACTTAGTTTTAACGAAGACTGTTTTTCTTGCTCCAGGATATATGTGAAGAATTGCTCACTTTTTAATTTTCGGTTCGATTTCTTGAAAAAGATTGTTCCAAATAGTCTTATCGATTTTAGATGTGGTATTTGAATAATAAGAGACTCATAAAAAATAGAATCAAAACCAAATTCCTGAATCTCATGGGAGAAACCATCTTTTCTTAAAGAGTTATAAGTAAAATATCCTTTATTTTTAGTAGTATTAAGGACGGCTGATTGATAAGACTCTAAATTTTGTTTTTTAAGTCCTGCTGATTCCATTTTACCTTGTGTAATATAAGAAGAGTCATCTACTTTTACGATAGTCAAGGCCTTCTCTAAATTTTTAAGGTACCTTTTGAAATAGTCTGTTTGATAGATTTCTTTATTAGATAACTTAAAATAGGGTTCACTAAGTATAGTTTCATCAAAAAAATTTTTTATTTTTTTGAATTTCTCACTAAATACATAAGGGGAATGTATTTTTAACCCTATCCCTTTTAAAAATATATCATTAATTTGAAATAAATTAAATTGTGGTAAAAGACCTTTAACAAGTTCATAGAACTCTTCTAAGGTATAAACCGGGTCTTGAATAGCTAATTTTATTAATTCTAATTCTCTGGAAGACAATTGTGGTACAGAATTTTCAAGAGAATCTTTTACTTTTAAAGGTTGTAAATCAGATACAATTTCACCAACAAAACTGGCATTAAACCAATAAGACTGCTTGGTAATTAATTGTTCATCTGGCAAAAGATCTTTGTCATTGCCATCAGAAGCTTTAGGACGTACGTGCATGACTTCATTATCTGATGGAGAGGGTAGATTGTTTTCAACAATACTCTTACCTTTTTGTTGAATAGGTGTTAATGTTACACCCTCTAGAAGTCTATTACGTAAATGAGTCCAAAAGCTTTTAACTTGTGACTCAAGAATTATATCAGGCATTTTCCAAAGCTTCATATCTCTATAGTAAAGAACACCGTTTTGTAGTTGGAAAACTATAAATAGAAAAGTTGTATTTCTAAATTTGCTTTTGATAAAGCTATTTTCCCATTTTTCTTCTACTACTTTTAGGAAATCAATTCGTTCAAAAGACATTGATTCTTTAGGAATTCCATTTTCTTGTAAGCGTATAGTTTTTATAGAAATATTATTTTTACTAAATTTTGTTGCTAAATCCTTTAAACCTGTGTAAGCGTACATCTCTTTTACTAATGTAGCTGTTCCTAAATGAGGCCCCATTAAAAAAGGGTTGACGCCTATAATTTTCCCAATAGAATACACTGAGAGGTTTTTGAACTGATTAAAATACTCAGTATTAATTTTAATATCATCTTCTAAATTAACGGACACGAAATCGCTCTTTTTAAGCATCTTATCACTCGTTTCTTGTTATCATAATCTAATGAGGTAACGTAGATTGTTTTAATGAATTTAATGTATATTCATATAGGCTTTTTTACTTACTCTAAAAAATCTTCTTAATCTTAATTTATCATCTTCTTACAAAAATGGACAGATTATACTTGATATACATACCTATTTTATAGAAAGTAGTATTTTCTACAATTTATTTCATCTGTACTAAAGTGATGTTGAATAATTTCTGTTAAGTGTTCATATTTAAAGGTTGTTTTAACCCATTAAATAAGTTTTTCTTTAATCTCAAATTGACTTTGGCTATCCCATCCCATAGTGTTTGCGACATTGACCTGCTCTCTATGTATTTTTTAGATTGATTTTTAAAGTGAATATCTCCTTTATGTGGATTATAAGTGAACACATTTAACAGGTTAAAATAATTATGAATTGCCCTTGGAGTAGGGAGTTTTCATCTTAACTTCTTGAATTGAAAAATAATTCTAGATAATTTAAAACAATACAAAGAGATTTTTATTTAAAATTAAAATTATAAAAATGCTAGTCAAAAGTTTAAGTGAATTTATAATAGGCGTTAATCTATTAGATTAACGCCTAACTTATTTATTTCTTATTGTTCTTTTTAATCAATAATATGGAAATTGACTATTAGAGCCCTTTTAATAACCAATTCATTTACACAAAAGATGATAAATTAATAATCCCTTTGGTGATGATAACAAATAAATCAAAAATGAGTCCTCTTTTTTCTCACATTTCTAAAAAACGCTTATTCACGTAAAGCAAGCCACTTCATAAAATATGGACGGTCATTATTTGAAGGGGTTTCATACCATTCAGAGCAAATAAAATATTTTTCACCATAAGCTTCAACTTCAGTGGACCAATATCTCATAACTTTTTCTCCATTACTAAGAGAAGCCTTCCTCAATAGTGGGTGTAGTAAATGAAATGTCTTTTTGGAGTAATCTGCCGTTTGCATTAATTCAATTTCTTCTTTTGATATTTCATGATTAGCTAGCATTCTAGTTAAAGTACTTCGTACAAGGAGGCCAATCTTCATTTCATTATATCCGTTTGTATTATTAAAATCTTTTGTCTTGGGACTACTTGTACTATCATGATTATTTTCAGTGTGACTTTTTTTATTGTTTGAAAACAAGTTGTAAATTTGTATACTTCGCATAAAAAGATCTTTTGAATCATTTGCAGATTTAGATGCGTTTATCACTGGTTGCATTATTTTGTCATAAAAATCATCATTCGCAATAATACGTATATTATAAGTTAAATTAAACTTGTACAATAAATTTTGAATATCAGATATCAATTTATCCAATGGAGAAATTACAGATTCATCAATTTTTGGAGAGGCAAAAATGATATCGCCAGTTTTTTTATCAAAGTGTCCATATAAGAACATCACTGTAGTTAATATTTTTTGGGACACTTTAATAATAGTTTTATCTATGTCATTATAACTTGATTCAAGTTCATCAAAATTTACATCTATTGCATATAAATTTTGAGTATCTCCATCAAAGCTTGCACCGAGAACATCAATTTCTGATTGCAGAAGTAACTGTGGAACTGAAACTTTACTGTTATATAAACGCTTCTTATAGTTTTTTCTTATTAACTCTATATACGATGACAATAAATTATTTATTGAAACTATTTTTTGAATTTCTGTTTATTCTTGATAATTAAATACTGTATTAGATAACATAAACCCACAATCTAGACAGCACCTATATCATTATTTAAAGTCTTTAATAAATGGCATTTGCTCCATTATGCATGCACCTAATAAGTTAATTACTTCCTGAAAATTCGATGTCAGTAGCTAAAGTAATAACTTCAAAACGGTAGGTAGACTCTAAATTAATTTTTATAATATAAATAAGCTTCCTTCGCTTATATCAGTTATAGAGAGACCTTACAACCATTGAGGCTGTAAGGTTAAAGTCATGAAACCAATTGAAATGTCCAATTGATATTTATTATTACAAAAAGCTTAACTGTTGAGGCTCTTTCTTTAAGGATTCAATTTCTTTTTTTTCTATTTCTAAAATTTCATTACCCATTCGCTCTATTAAACCAACAACAAGCGCATTACCCATGCAAAAGTATCTCATTCTATCTGTCATACCCTCTGTCCAGTTATCCGGAAACCCATTTAAACGTTCACATTCTATAGGTGTCAATATTCGAAGACGTTTAGTTTTAGGATCCTCAACAACATGACTACTTCGATTAATAGTTCCTTCGCTAGTTAACATCGTACGTCCAGGTTTATCAAGTGATTCAGGAAATGCCATACCGCCTTCAGAAAAGATATACTTATGACCACTGGCAGCCGTTCGTTCTATCTTCTTAGGCCCCTTTAAATAGCTAAACTTTTCAATTGCAACCTCACCTAAATAATACTTCTCATCTACATCAGATTGAAGAATTTCTTTTAAAGTCTTTGGTTGCTCCTCAACTATTAAAAGCTCTTCCGTGTAAACGATACCGTTTCTCATAATACCAGCATTAAAATATTTCTTAGAAAAATTATCTGAGATTTCTACTATATCTTGAGGTAATGCAAAAGTATCAGGTTTATGCTTAACTGAAAGGGTATCAGCAACAGGGAATGGTTTTGCAAAAAAACCCTCTGCATGCAACATACGTGAACCATTAATGTTCTTTCTTTCTTTTATATAAGAAGTATCATTTCTAATTGCAAAAATAAAAATTCTTCGTCTTCTTTGTGCTTGGCCATATTCTGCTGCGTTTATTATACGCCACTCGACTGAATAGTTTAAATCTCTTAAACTGGCCAACATAATTGAAAAGTCTCGCCCTCGTTGTTTTGAGGGTGATTTGAGTAAGCGATCAACATTCTCAAGTAGAATGTATTTTGGTCTTAATTCTGTAATTAGACGTACAATTTCCCAGAACAAAACACCCTTCTTTCCTTGTAATCCTTTTTCTCCTGACAGACCGCGAGCTACAGAATAATCTTGGCAAGGAAAACCTCCTACTAACAGTTCAATTCCCATATCAGATAATGATTTTTCATCTACTGTACTTATATCTTCATTTGAATGAATACCTTTATCCTTAAAATGTCTTGCATAACATTCAAAAGCATCCTGTGCCTTTTTTGATGGTTCCCACTGATTTCCCCAAGCAACCTCGAAACCTTTAGTTGCTTCAAGGCCCAAACGAAAACCTCCGACTCCGGCAAACAATTCAATTACTTTTAACATTCTAAACATCCTTTCGGTAATAAATATACCTAGATAAATATTATAATTAAAAATGATTGAAAGATCAACCATTTTAGACTAATAATATATTTGTTATATTCTAGTGCATCCAATACCTCACAAAAAATTTACATTTTTTATATCATAACCCCAAAAAGAACATTAGTTCTGCTGTTTAATTATTTTTCAACAAAATATTCTTACAAATCCTTTTTTGACTTTAGTTTCCTCTGTCATATGGAGGTTAGATTAGTAGAAAACAAGGGCTGCTGTTGGAGGAAATATCAAACGGTCGAAATCTTTGGTGTTAGCTGCCACAACCTTACTAAAAAAAGAAGAGATTAAAACGGGAAGTCGTCTTTTTCACATTCCTAAAAGTAAAGATATTTATGTGGTGAATCCATCCATGGACAGATAAATCAAAGGTTCGAACTATATTTCGAGTTTGGTGTTACAGTATGTGGATTCTGAAGACTTTCATGCGTAAGGTATAGCATTTATGAGTTATTTATTGATGCGATAGCTTCTTTACATTTATTTGCTGATACACCAGAAGAATTAGCCCATAAAATCATCAATGAGATTTATCGCGAGGTTCGGCTTACAGCTACTGCAAGAATCGGTACCAATCTCTTACTGGCGAAGGTTAGCTTAAATTATGAGGCCAATGCATAACACAGACAAGATTTATTCAGTTTGTGGATTCTTTGGGAGATCTATTCATCTTTATTGAATAAAAGCTTTCTTAAGCATCAATAAGAAATATCCATCGGCATAATTAGAGTTCCATAAATAAACATAAATCATTTATTTATCCATACATAATTTGTAACAGTGAGGTGAAAGTATAAAAGAAAACAAAACAATATAAATATATCTAAAATATGAGATTATAAAAAAGAAGGAGAAATTATTTGTAAAAAAATTAGACTTTGAGAATGAAGCTAATAAGTAAGCTATAACAAAGCTAAATTATACCAAATGCAATCGATTTTAAAATGAATTTAACGGAGTTTTTATAATAAATCATAAGAAAAAAATAGTTGCTGTTTATTTAAAATAAAGTTTGATGGTTTATATAAAGAATAAGGCAAGGACTTCAACAGTACAACACTAAGTTAAGGAAAGTAAATTGTACCATATGTGCCCCTTTTCTTAAAAAAATGGTTCCTATAATTTATCTTATGTAAACTAGAAAAAGAAATAAGGCAAAACCTACTCATTTCTGAGTTAGGTTTGTAATTTTTATTTATACATGTAACTGCTGATTAACCAATCTCTTTACTCTCTCATAAGCTTTGACTTCACCTTGGTAAAAACACGCACTGTTCCAGTCTTCTCTTTTCTCCGCATCCTTTCTCCATGCATTAGACTGTTCTAGTAACTTATCAATGTATTCAATAAATTTCTTTCGTTCCATTTAATCACCTTCTTTTATCAAATTTGGAAATATTTTTAAGTTTTTTTGATAAGTAATATTTCTAGAATTTAGTGAGAATACCTGTTTGAATTTGATATAATCTCCAGGACTTTTAGGAATAAAAGAAATGACCCCCAGTAATGAAAGTCATTTCTTTTATTTTATTACCTGTTTATGCTCATTTTAATGAGTTATTTTAATTCTTTTTTGATTTTAGAAACATTACTTATGTTAATTTAAAGAGAAATAAAAAAAGCTGCCAATACAGTTAGGCAGCCCTTCCTTAAATATTCCTAATTATTCTCTCTACTATAAACTATAGAGGAAATATACTTATTTCTTTTGGTTGTTTGTTGATTTCTCATTGTTTTTTCCTTTTTCAGAAGTCGTAATATCCGTGTCTTTAATTTGACTTTCTGGTTGCTGATTGTTTACTGAGGTTGTAACCTCTTCAATCTCTTTAATAACAGGAGAAGTTGTCACTTTAAGTTGAGCTTCTTGTTTCTTGTTGGGTGAAAGTTTAACTTTTTCCTCTTTTGGAGCATCAGAGGCAATTGCGGCAGCAACTTCTTGGTAACTTTGATCTACGTGATTATCCATGTTTTGATAGATTTCAGAGTCAGCAAGTTCAGGAATCGCGGGAAGTTCTGACTGTTCAATTTTTGCTTCTTCCTTTAGAACAATATCCTTCATCTCTTTAACCTCTTGAATTTTACGCTTACCAATGATGACTTCTTCCACAACTACAGGCCTCTTGGTTATTTCAACTCGCTCCTCCATAATAGGAATACGAATGATCTCGTTCTCTGTCAATGGGCTACCATCATACTGACCGTCTATGACCGGGCGACGTTCTACGTAGACTTCCTCACGCATAACTGGAACCTGGATAGTTCGTAGTTCTTCTACAATTTCCTTACGAAGCTGTATTTCCCCAGTCTGAACTCGCTCTTTCCTTACATTAAGTTGCTCTTCACGAAGTTGCACTGACCTATGCTCCTCCGTCTCGTATGGCGACTCCCTAACCGTAGTAGTATATGAAGGAATTATTTGAGTTTCATCCACATCAATTAGAACAAGGAGTTTCCCTTCCTTTACATCCATTTCACACTGTTTTGCAGTAAAGTTTTGAATCCCCATTCTAACAAGTTTTGAAGTTAGGCCACCAGCTTGGGTAGTAGAAATCATTCCACCTGTCATCATGGTAAGAAAGCTGTCCATCATCACACCTGCCAACGAACTTACAGCTGGTGTTCCAGCTTCTATCATTACATTCGTTTCAGCCCCTAACTGTAAAGTATTAGTGCTATCCTTTGCTACTACTAATATGTCTGTTTCACGATACCCCTGATGTTTTAACCCCTTAATTGCATGTATCGCTTCTTGCTCCGAATGAAAAATCCCTGCAACTCGTTTTTTCGTTCCCATTTTCCCATCCCCTTAAATTTTAATTAAACGAAAACTTCTTTTCACATTTAATTCCATCCTTATTGTGTATATCATGTACCCAGTGGGTTTCTATTTAAAACTTGATACGGATGACTATGTAAATGACCCCTAAATTATAAAATTTAGAAAGATGAAGTAGAGGCGATATCCATATTCGGGAAAACTTTAGAGTTTTTATTGAAAAAGAACATTTGTTCGTATATAATATGAAAAAGGAAAAACCTCATATTTTTCCTTAATTGAAACATATAGGGTATTTAATACAGAGATAATTTACAATTAGTTTTCATGGGGGAGAAAAAGCGATGAGTTCTACATACCATCATTTAAAAGATACAAAAAAAGAAGAAGGGCAAAAAGAATTACTTGAGAGAAACCTAGAAGCTCATAGAAGTAGAAGATGGGTAACCAACTCTGTTTACGCTATGTCACTACTTGTAGTCGTACTTTGTTTCTATTTTCATGTACCAAAGGCTGCAATTATTACTCTAATCTTATTTTTAATATGTGCAACTAGCGAAATACTGTATAGAGCGTTAGATAAAAAGATAGAACTACGGTTAAAACGGATTAAACAGGAGAAAAGAAAAATCATATTTAAAGGAAATAAATCCTAACAGCTTTTCTATAAATTCCTTTCTGCTATACAGATTTGAAATTATTTTTCACATGAGAACGAAGAAGAAAGAGTTAACTTCGTTATAGAAGAGAAAGAATAACAAAAAATCATCCTTGATAAAGTTTACTACTATGCTGAATTTACTGATAAAGTTAGTGTCCGACGCGATAACTGCAACTCAGCTTATTACTTCAAAATTTCCGTGAAAGGTGGCGTTTTCTTACGTGAATGTAGAGAATATGGCATAAAGAAGAGTATAATAAGTAATTTTGTTGATTCATTACTCTCACGAACCGAATCTTTCTCATTTTATTAACTATATTTTGATGTTTTTCTTCATTTTATTCTTCCTTATTATCTCTCTCTTTGTTGATAAAGAGATTAGTCAATTTATTGATGAGATGTTAAATGAATTAGAAAAGATTAAATAGAACTATTGAAAACAACAAAGAAGCCACTTCGGCATTGGCCAATGAACGAGGTGGCTTTTTTGTAAGGGTTTGTTCATACGTATCCGAAGTATGAAACATTCATAGATTACCACGTTCTGTAATTAGAGGATATTTTTAATGTGTTGCTTGTGAATAAAACGTGCACCTGTTATGTACTCTCCTTCCATTGGGTATCGAGTAAACTTAGTTACATAAAGGATGTATAAAAACATGGATAAAGGAAACAATCATTCATTCTTAAACTCTTTGCCTCTCAAGGGTTCTCTTTTTGGATGTCTTCTGGAAAGAGTAATTATGTCAATTAGCTTTTTATATGATATATCTTATAATTGAACAAATACAACTTTTTTTCCTGCTATTATCAATAAGGTGGTATATATACATTCCTCAAACTTCCCTTATTACTTAAGGAGTTCTTTTCTGATAATCCCATATATCTGTAGTTTTAGGTTTATGACCCAATAGACGTAGCATTACTTCCTGTTAAGTACCCAAAATGGTGATGTATGACTGTGTTTGACAGATTTTTGTCACCCACGCTGTGAACTCGTCAATCATGTTAATCAACTCACGAATGTACGTTTTTTTGTGACGATCAAACTGTTTGTACGTTTCCTCCACTTTATTAAAATCAATCCATTTCTTTAGTTTAATCATAGGAGGGTTGCTAATCAAAAAACATGCGAGTTCTTGCAGCTGATTACTGATGAGTAGCCATGTTTCTGCTTTAATTTCTGTCACTTCTGTAGGTTGATACTGTGGGACATACTTGCGAATTACGGTGTAGAAATAAGCAAAAGCTTCATCAGCAAAATAGACCGAGTCTTTATTCCAATACTTTGCATTGTACTCACCTGGTTTTATTTCTACATAATAAGCATTTTCGACGTTGTCCACATTTGTTATCATTTCAAAAGGGGATTCCATAGCAGCACCTCTTTTTTTAATAACGTTAGCATACCCTTTTTCGCAAAAACCTCTGCGGAATTTTCATAATCATGTTCAAACTCAACAAAGTAGTCACTTTCATGCAGCATATGCATAGTTAATCTATTTCCAATCTGTTTAATAGTTTCATCTATGCCGTTAGAATGGACTCCAACATTTTCTAAGTTAGAGAGCATGTCGTAATTATTATTGCTAATATGCTTAATCCGACCAAGTATTTCACTGTGTTTTCCTTCTATATAAAAAGACAGCCATTTTAATAATAGCTGCCTAGTAAAAAATAGTTATTAGTTCTCTTACCTTCACTTCAATTCATTTATTCCTATTAGTTAAACAAAGTATACTCTCACTTTTTTTACTACATATGCAAACTAAAATATAATAGTGATTATTGAAGAAATGGACATGTGTAATCTTTTTACTCTTCCCACTGTATTAAGTTGGGACTTTTATCTAGAATTGAGTCATATTGCTCTTTTATTCCATATCGAGCCTGAGGGTCAATAGTTAAATACCTTTTGTATTTTTCTAAGCGATATTCTAATTTGGACCACCCGTAGTGTTTTACTCTTAGGTTAGAGATACTATTTGGCAACTGAAATATATTTTTAGGGAACCTCCCACAGTGCTGAGGAGTTTCGTTCCATACATAAGAGAAATCCTTCCTGTATCGAGCGAGAAATGGTCGATAGAAAAGATGAGCATACCAATATTCGTCCTCACGATAATGGGTATTACTCCAAAAATCATAGAGTCTAAAAGAATAAAGGTCATAATCCTCTTGTTCAAGAAGCTGTTCTACCTCTTGCTTAAATTTATGTTCAAATAGTTCATCGGCATCTACATTTAAAATCCAATTAGGATTCGTCTTGGTTGTCTCTTCCCATTGTTGCTGGCGTAGCTCTACTTCAGTAGAAAATTTCGAAACTTTATTTTGCACAATTTTGCATGGTACGGTTTTTAAAACTTCCTTACAAATCTCAACTGAATTGTCTGTACTCCCATCATCAATAATGACAGCATTATTGATGTAAGGAAGGTGGCTCTTTAAAACTTCTCTTAAGAAACGGTTCCCCTCGTCTTTAATTATCATAGACAAGGTAAGTTCTGGTTTTGTAAGGGTAGATACATTAATGTTTAAAATAGGAGCTTTCTGTCTAGGCGTGTTTTTTTCAAGAAATGTTTTTCCACCCTTTATGTCCGTGTCTCTATAAATATGGTAGGCAGGATAGTGTGTATCTACATGTAGAGAAAGTCCTATTGCGGCTGCACGTACACAAAAATGGCGATCTTCTCCCCAAAATGTTAAGTTAGGTATTTTGCTGAAGTTAACGCCTTTTTGAAGAGCATTTTGTGAAATGAGAGTGCAGGCACCAAGTCCTCCTACCTCATAAACTCCTGGATTTCTCATTTTAGTAATGAAGTCTTGATATCGGATATTTATTTGATCGTCAGATAACTGTTTTCCAGGTTGTACATTGTATTGGGTATATTCATCGTAAAGCCATACTTGAGGTTGCTCTATCGATTCTGGTTGCCATTTTGTCCAAAAAATTTCAGAAATAATATCTTTTCGTTGTTGAACCAAATGAACAAGAGTTTTTGGGGATAACAACAAATCAGAGTCTACAAAAAATAAATAATCATAGTTTTTTTCTTTTGCATACTTAATAATTAAATTTTTAAAATTAGCTACTTTCCACACTAGATGTTCATTCCACTGATGAGTCTGCTTATCCTTCAAATAAACATCTTGATAGAATGATTTTTCAATAACTACTGATTCAATACACTCTTGAAATTGTATAAGAAGACGACTAGAGTCAGCGTTTTCGTTATCATCTATGAAATAGAAATGTACTAATAACTCTTCTTTTTTGAGCTGCTTTAAAGACTCTAAGAATAAACTTAGAATTTCTAATTTTTGATGTATAGGACTTGCGATCAGTACTCTCAGTTTATGAGTCACTTCCTACACCATCTTCTATCAGGAGTTGGGTTTCTAAATAACTTTTATTATGCAGGTATTTAGGATCGGTAGGCCTATAACCACCTGCTAATTCATTGTGGTAGGTTGCCATTCTATAGTCTCCTAAATAATCATAACAAACACATAGTTGGATATGGGGAATCCATGTAGAGTAAAGATAATTGTGAATTCCATAATTGTCTTTTGAAACTTCGGTTTTTGTTGCTAAATCATACCAGAAAACAGCAGAACGGTAATCATTTTTTTTTATAAAAAAGTAAGCCAATCTGCAACAGATTTCCGGTCTGGGAGCAGCATAGGTAAAGGATCGTAGTAAGGATTCCATCATTTTCTCTTTATCTAAAACATCATGATAACAATCAGCTAAGTTTCTACACGTTGCGATATTATCCTCAACCCATCCCTTCTCTGTTGAAAGGAACCGTTCATAAAAATTAATGGCTCTTGCAATTTGACCATGATCTTTTAATTCATTCGCAAAATAATATAAGTCTCTTGGAGAAAACTCTTCGCCATTAATTAAATTTTTTTCATAAATTTTTAAATTTCTTTCAGAATCATGGTGGATGCTTTTATGAGTTATAGCTACTTCACTATTACTAATGTTCCCCCATACCTCAAGGTATTCATGGACAAAACCAATCCACTTAAACCCTTTACTTCTCTTCACTAACCTATTTCTTCTTAGACTTATTATAACATTGCCGTATTCATCTGTTGCTAAATTATAATTCATCGTGACGGAGTCAATATTAGAATCTAGATTTATTTTTAATTCAAAAAACTTTTCTTGGTCTTCTTCTAGCAATATATCATCTGCGTCTAGCCACAAAATATAATCTTTTGTAGCCTTCTGAAAAGCATAGTTACGCGCAACTGAAAAATCATCAATCCATTTAAAGTCATAAATTCGATCTGTATAGTTTCTAGCAATTTTCTTTGTTTGGTCATTTGATCCTGTATCAATAATATTTATTTCATCAACTAATTGGTAGACACTTTCCAGACACCTCCCAAGTGATACTTCTTCATTTTTAACAATCATACATAAACTGATAGAAATCATTTCTCATTCCTCCTATAAATTTTAGTAGATCCATGGAAAAATATTAAATTGTTACTCTCAGTATATATTTATATGTTTTTCAGGCGATAATTTTGAGTTCTACTATAAAATAGCTATTAATTTGAAATATTTTTTAATATTTATAATAACTATGTATAGATAATTAGGAAAAATTCCTTATTTTAATACAAATTTGCTCCTATCATGTTTTATCGCCAAGATTTTTTAAATTAAAATATAAAAATTACCTAAGTTGAATTTATAATGAATTATTTATTTTGAAACAAAGGAGGACCACAATGGCTTATAGACGTGCATCTAAAGTTAGGTACTTTACTTCTAACGATGAGATGAATTACTTGAAAAAGAAGAATCCTAAAAAAATGGATTGTATAGATATTAAGAGTTCTCAAATTAAAAGGTTGCTTACTATTTTAGATAGGTTAAAAAAGGAAATCCCTCTGATTCTGAAGAATCCCACTTCTAAAAATATCAATACTATTTCTAATTCACTAAACTGTCTTATTGTCTTATTAAATGAATTGAAACCTGATTCTTCAATGACTAATCATTTAATTATTACTGTTCAAAATTTATTATCTGCTTTAAAAACAAGGTTGGTTCCTCCAGTAAAGTTACTCGAAACACTAATTAATAGTTTAAAAACACTTATTACTCTTCTGTGCTTAAATTCAGAGACGCATATTCTATTCTTCAAAGTTTTAATACAAATCGAAGTTATTTTAACTCACTGTCCTTCTGCAGGACCTACTGGAGCTACGGGACCTACTGGGGCTACAGGACTCACTGGAGTTACGGGACTCACTGGAGTTACGGGGCTCACTGGAGTTACGGGGCTCACTGGAGCTACGGGAGTCACTGGAATTACGGGGCTCACTGGAGCTACAGGACTTACTGGAGCTACAGGATTCACTGGGGCTACAGGGAACACTGGAGTTACGGGGCTCACTGGAGCTACGGGAGATCCTGGACTCACTGGGGCCACAGGCCCTACAGGGAACGCTGGAATTGCTGGGGTCACTGGAGCTACAGGGCTCACTGGAGCTACAGGCCCTACTGGAGCTACGGGCCTTACTGGAGCTACAGGGCTCACTGGGGCTACAGGGCTCACTGGAGCTACAGGACTTACTGGAGCTACGGGACTCACTGGAATTACGGGGCTCACTGGAGCTACAGGACTTACTGGAGCTACGGGACTTACTGGAGCTACAGGACTTACTGGAGCTACGGGACTCACTGGAATTACGGGGCTCACTGGAGCTACAGGACTTACTGGAGCTACAGGATTCACTGGGGCTACAGGGCTCACTGGAGCTACAGGGCTCACTGGAGCTACAGGACTTACTGGAGCTACGGGACTCACTGGAATTACGGGGCTCACTGGAGCTACAGGACTTACTGGAGCTACGGGACTTACTGGAGCTACAGGACTTACTGGAGCTACGGGACTCACTGGAATTACGGGGCTCACTGGAGCTACAGGACTTACTGGAGCTACAGGATTCACTGGGGCTACAGGGCTCACTGGAGCTACGGGACTTACTGGAGCTACAGGACTTACTGGAGCTACGGGACTCACTGGAATTACGGGGCTCACTGGAGCTACAGGACTTACTGGAGCTACGGGACTTACTGGAGCTACAGGGCTCACTGGAGCTACAGGATTCACTGGAGCTACAGGACTTACTGGGGCTACAGGACGTACTGGAGCTACAGGACAAGAAGGAGAGTCTGGAGCTACGGGACCCACTGGAGCCACAGGGCGTACTGGGGCTACGGGACTCACTGGAGCTACAGGCCCTACTGGAGCTACGGGCCTTACTGGAGCTACAGGACTCACTGGAGCTACAGGACTCACTGGAGCTACAGGACTTACTGGAGCTACGGGACTTACTGGAGCTACAGGACTTACTGGAGCTACAGGACTCACTGGAGCTACGGGACTTACTGGAGCTACAGGACTTACTGGAGCTACAGGACTCACTGGAGCTACGGGAATAAGTTTTACAACTAATTCTATGTTTGCAGGCAACACAACCGGCAGTACCATTGCAGTTTTATTAGGCGGGACAAGTATTCCACTTCCTAGTAATCAAGATCTCGATGGCTTTACTGTCAATGGTACTAATACAACATTTACAGTTCCAGCTACTGGACGTTATTACATCACATATCAAATTAATCCTACAGCTACTGTACTTGCTGGATCTAGGCTCATCCTAAATGATACAACTCCAATCCCTGGATCCATAATAACTCCAGCTCTTGCTATATCAAGCTACAATAATGATGTTATCGTTTCTTTAGCTGCAGGCAATACGATTACCCTTCAATTATTTGGTTTAATTGCTACAGTGGTTTTGACGGGTGGAGGATCTTCTGGAGCTGCATTAACAATTATTCGTTTATCGGGATAAAAGGAAACAATTCTTAGCTTAAGAATTAATATGAATAGTTCTTAACTTGAGCCGTAATAACTCTAAGTTAAAGAAGCTAAAGAATTAATGGCAAGCAGTTAGTTGATGGATTTTTGGAGTGAGTAGGTACTC
>NZ_CP023319.1:0-2500 GCF_009497655.1 Priestia megaterium
GAGCGGAAGACGAGGTTCGAACTCGCGACCCCCACCTTGGCAAGGTGGTGTTCTACCACTGAACTACTTCCGCGCATTTATCTAAATTAAGATGCGGGTGAAGGGACTTGAACCCCCACGTCATAAGACACTAGATCCTAAGTCTAGCGCGTCTGCCAATTCCGCCACACCCGCGTGTAAATATAACTGGTGAGCCATGAAGGACTCGAACCTTCGACCCTCTGATTAAAAGTCAGATGCTCTACCAACTGAGCTAATGGCTCTCTATGGCTGGGCTAGCTGGATTCGAACCAACGCATGACGGAATCAAAATCCGTTGCCTTACCGCTTGGCGACAGCCCAATAAAATGGTGGAGGGGGGCAGATTCGAACTGCCGAACCCGAAGGAGCGGATTTACAGTCCGCCGCGTTTAGCCACTTCGCTACCCCTCCGATATAAATGGTGCCGGCAAGAGGACTTGAACCCCCAACCTACTGATTACAAGTCAGTTGCTCTACCAGTTGAGCTACACCGGCACGATGGTGGAGGATGACGGGATTGAACCGCCGACCCCCTGCTTGTAAGGCAGGTGCTCTCCCAGCTGAGCTAATCCTCCAAAGAATCTATATAAGCGCGTTAATAAGCGTTATTTTGAATACTCATAATAAACTATTTCAAATAAAAAACCCCTATGCTCTTTACAAGAGACTCATAAGGGGTTTTATTCATTGCCTGGCAACGTCCTACTCTCACAGGGACAAAGTCCCAACTACCATTGGCGCTAAAGAGCTTAACTTCCGTGTTCGGTATGGGAACGGGTGTGACCTCTTCGCTATCGCCACCAGACAAGAGATTGCTCTCTCAAAACTAGATAACAGTTGGCTGAGTAAAGCTTACGCTTTTAAAAGTTTGGTTAAGTCCTCGATCGATTAGTATCAGTCAGCTACACATGTCGCCACGCTTCCACCTCTGACCTATCAACCTGATCATCTTTCAGGGATCTTACTAGCTTGCGCTATGGGAAATCTCATCTTGAGGGGGGCTTCATGCTTAGATGCTTTCAGCACTTATCCCGTCCACACATAGCTACCCAGCGATGCCTTTGGCAAGACAACTGGTACACCAGCGGTGTGTCCATCCCGGTCCTCTCGTACTAAGGACAGCTCCTCTCAAATTTCCTACGCCCACGACGGATAGGGACCGAACTGTCTCACGACGTTCTGAACCCAGCTCGCGTACCGCTTTAATGGGCGAACAGCCCAACCCTTGGGACCGACTACAGCCCCAGGATGCGATGAGCCGACATCGAGGTGCCAAACCTCCCCGTCGATGTGGACTCTTGGGGGAGATAAGCCTGTTATCCCCGGGGTAGCTTTTATCCGTTGAGCGATGGCCCTTCCATGCGGAACCACCGGATCACTAAGCCCGACTTTCGTCCCTGCTCGACTTGTAGGTCTCGCAGTCAAGCTCCCTTGTGCCTTTACACTCTACGAATGATTTCCAACCATTCTGAGGGAACCTTTGGGCGCCTCCGTTACATTTTAGGAGGCGACCGCCCCAGTCAAACTGCCCACCTGACACTGTCTCCCGGCCCGATCAGGGCCGCGGGTTAGAATTTCAATACAGCCAGGGTAGTATCCCACCGACGCCTCCACCGAAGCTAGCGCTCCGGCTTCTCAGGCTCCTACCTATCCTGTACAAGCTGTACCAAAATTCAATATCAGGCTACAGTAAAGCTCCACGGGGTCTTTCCGTCCTGTCGCGGGTAACCTGCATCTTCACAGGTACTATAATTTCACCGAGTCTCTCGTTGAGACAGTGCCCAGATCGTTACGCCTTTCGTGCGGGTCGGAACTTACCCGACAAGGAATTTCGCTACCTTAGGACCGTTATAGTTACGGCCGCCGTTTACTGGGGCTTCGATTCAGAGCTTCTCCCAAAGGATAACCCCTCCTCTTAACCTTCCAGCACCGGGCAGGCGTCAGCCCCTATACTTCGCCTTGCGGCTTCGCAGAGACCTGTGTTTTTGCTAAACAGTCGCCTGGGCCTATTCACTGCGGCTCTCTCGGGCTATACACCCTACCAGAGCACCCCTTCTCCCGAAGTTACGGGGTCATTTTGCCGAGTTCCTTAACGAGAGTTCTCTCGATCACCTTAGGATTCTCTCCTCGCCTACCTGTGTCGGTTTGCGGTACGGGCACCTCCCGCCTCGCTAGAGGCTTTTCTTGGCAGTGTGGAATCAGGAACTTCGGTACTATAATTCCCTCGTCATCACAGCTCAGCCTTTATGATGAGCGGATTTGCCTACTCATCAGCCTAACTGCTTGAACGCGCATATCCAGCAGCGCGCTTACCCTATCCTACTGCGTCCCCCCATTACTCAAACGGCGGGGAGGTGGTACAGGAATATCAACCTGTTGGCCATCGCCTACGCTTTTCAGCCTCGGCTTAGGTCCCGACTAACCCTGAGCGGACGAGCCTTCCTCAGGAAACCTTAGGCATTCGGTGGACAAGATTCTC
>NZ_CP023319.1:5000-76501 GCF_009497655.1 Priestia megaterium
AAGAAACCGCCTGCGCGCGCTTTACGCCCAATAATTCCGGATAACGCTTGCCACCTACGTATTACCGCGGCTGCTGGCACGTAGTTAGCCGTGGCTTTCTGGTTAGGTACCGTCAAGGTACGAGCAGTTACTCTCGTACTTGTTCTTCCCTAACAACAGAGTTTTACGACCCGAAAGCCTTCATCACTCACGCGGCGTTGCTCCGTCAGACTTTCGTCCATTGCGGAAGATTCCCTACTGCTGCCTCCCGTAGGAGTCTGGGCCGTGTCTCAGTCCCAGTGTGGCCGATCACCCTCTCAGGTCGGCTATGCATCGTTGCCTTGGTGAGCCGTTACCTCACCAACTAGCTAATGCACCGCGGGCCCATCTGTAAGTGATAGCCGAAACCATCTTTCAATCATCTCCCATGAAGGAGAAGATCCTATCCGGTATTAGCTTCGGTTTCCCGAAGTTATCCCAGTCTTACAGGCAGGTTGCCCACGTGTTACTCACCCGTCCGCCGCTAACGTCATAGAAGCAAGCTTCTAATCAGTTCGCTCGACTTGCATGTATTAGGCACGCCGCCAGCGTTCATCCTGAGCCAGGATCAAACTCTCCGAAGAAATGTTTGACTTGCTCATTTAAAAAATAAAAATTAACGTTGACGTTTGTCGCTTTGTTCAGTTTTCAAAGTTCAAGCGCCGCCCTTAAGCGACTTTAATATCATAACAATCCATTAAACAAATGTCAATAACTTTTTTAAAAATCGTTATCAACGCTTTCTCTCTTAACGACGCTTTACCATTATAATTCACTTATTTTTAAAAATCAATAGTTTTTTATTTTTTATTTTAGTTGTATTTTGATCTCCTACCTGAATTGGTAACGATTATATTTCAGTTGTAAAATTTATAACTCAACCCAAAATAAGAGATTTGATGAAATAGTGTTCCATAGCTTAAACGAGACTTAATTAAGGTACCATACCCTTCAGAATATATGTTGAAACAAGAAAAAAGCAAAAAGATTAATCTTTTTGCTTTAAATTAACTATTGCTCTATTCTATAAAAAATAAAAACGATTAGTCTTTAGAAGTACAAGGTATATTAGGTACACAATTTGGAACGTCAGGTACACAGTTTGGTATCTTAGGCATACAGTTTGGCACTTTAGGTAGACAATGCGGTATCTTAGGCATACAACGTGGAACATCAGGTATACATCTTGGCATCATTTTTGTCCCTCTTTTCAATATTCATTTACTTATTATATGTATAAACCTAAGGACAAGCTTGTACGCTCGTCCAATATCATAGAAATTTTTCTAACTTAATATATTGACGCAGATAGAAATAAACTTAGTATAATTCCTTAAATCGCATAATCTTCAATTAACGTAATTCATTCAAAGAAATTAGAATCATTCAGTTCAATAATTTTTATCATGTCTAAATAGGTGCAACCTCTTTTTTTTCTTAATCCATAACCTTTCTAATAATAAAAATTTCTTTTCTAAAACATATTTATTACAAACAATACCTTTAACAACCTTGGCATATATTTTTTAGTTACTAGATAACTCACCCAAGAGTTTGTCCTATTTTCACATATACTAATATTAGAAATCTAACCTTTATTGGGAGTGAAATACATGTCAACACCGTTAACAGGACGAGTCATCTTTAAGGGAGATCCTGGCTATCAACAAGCGATTAAGAACTGGAACCCTTATGTTGATGTCTATCCTCTTGTCTTTGTTTTTGCACAAAATTCTTACGATGTCAGTAATGCTATTAAATGGGCTCAGGAAAATAAAGTACCTTTACGTGTCAGAAGCGGACGCCATGCTTTAGATAAGAACCTTTCAGTAGTAAATGGCGGAATTGTTATTGATGTAAGTGACATGAATAGAGTTTGCCTTGATAAAAAAAGTGAGATTGCAACGGTTCAAACAGGAATTCACGTGGGTCCACTTGTAAAGATGCTAGCTCGAGAAGGCTTTATGGCTCCGTTTGGAGATAGCCCCACTGTTGGAATTGGAGGAATTACGATGGGAGGAGGATTTGGAGTAGTCTCACGATCAATTGGCCTTATAAGCGATAACCTTCTTGCCCTGGAAACAGTAGATGCCAAAGGCCATATTCTTCAAGCAGACCAATCTTGCAATAAGGACTTATTTTGGGCTTCTAGAGGTGGTGGCGGTGGGAACTTTGGATATAATACCGAATACACGTTTAAAGTTCACCGTGCCCCTAAAACTGCAACCGTCTTCAATATTATTTGGCCATGGGATCAATTAGAAACAGTATTTAAAACTTGGCAAGAATGGGCACCATTTGTAGACGAACGATTAGGGTGCATACTTGAGATTTACAGCAAAGTAAATGGTTTGTGTCATGCAGAAGGGATTTTCTTAGGTTCAAAAAAAGAACTGACTAAATTGTTAAAGCCTTTACTAAATGCTGGAACCCCAACACAAACAGTTATAGAAACATTGTCCTATCCAGATGCTATAGATTTCTTAGACCCTGACGAACCAATCCCTGGCAGATCCGATCAGAGTGTTAAATTTTCATCGGCTTGGGGACTTGATCTGTGGTCCGAAGAGCCTATTTCATTTATGAAAAAGTTTTTAGAAGAAGCTACTGGTACAGAAGCCAATTTCTTTTTTATAAATTGGGGTGGTGCTCTAAGCAGAGTACCAAGTAATGAAACAGCCTTCTTTTGGCGCCGTCCATTGTTTTATACAGAATGGACATCTAGTTGGGAAAATAAATCCCAAGAAGCTTCCAATCTTGCATCAGTTGAAAAAGTACGTCAGCTAATGAAACCATATGTAAAAGGGTCCTATGTTAATGTTCCAGACCAAAATATTGAAAAGTTCGGAAAAGCATATTATGGGTCAAACTTCGCAAGACTTCGAGAAATAAAGGCTAAATATGATCCTGAAAATTTATTTCATTTCCCTCAAAGCATCCCACCATCTTGTTAATTACTCAAAATTCAATCAAGCCTCAACCTATACAACTGAATATTTAATATAGAAAGAACTATTGACGGAAAAAAGCAGCAATAGTTCTTTCTATATTTAAACCCTATATAGTATAGAAATCTCTTCAATACAATGGCCTGTATATCACACATAAAAATCTTTCACCTTAAAAAATTTATCCAAATATATGAAAAAGAGCTTTACTATTACATATAACCCCTAAACCCCCTTGGCTTTTATAACAGGCTGTTTTAGAAGTCGTAGTTTCCTTAGGAAGGAAATGTTCATCCAATTAGATCTTTTAACAATAAAAACACCCCTTGTACATTTAAATGTACTTACTCTCGTATCACAACAGCCACTAGACCTAATATGAAAGGCTCTTTTTACCAAATATAGGCTTTTTCATATTGCAGCTTGTCTACCTATGAATACACTATTAATGAGTAAAAGTGAATTTACTCACGTCTTCTCCCTAACTTATCAGAAAAGAGGTGATCGAAATAGAAAGGAATAATTCTCATCATAATAAAAAATCTAATTGCAGCTCAAAAAACAAAAAGAAAAAAAGAGAAAAAAACTGCACCTATATTAGCATTTATATTTATAACCATGCAGAAACTGGAGGACAGATTAGTGGTAACCACAGTCAAAATGCTAATCAGGGCGGTCAGGTTGCTAAACATGGGGGACAAAATGCGAACCAAGACGGTGTAATTGTTAAAGAATGTGGAAGAAGAAATAAAAATGCTAAAGTAAAAAAAGTTCAGTTTTGAAGAGAAGTGAAGAAAAAACCATTCTAATAATATCTCGCAAGATCCCTCTAAAATATAAGAGGTATAGAAAAGGTGATTAAAATACAAACATATTATATGAAGTATAATTTTAAAAATGGTATGTATTATGTAGACAAGTCCTTCCCACAAAAAAAGAAGAAAAGAAGTGTAAGTATTAATCCCCCAGCAGAAACAGCCAGTAAGAACCCTAATTCTAAAATAGCTACTCATGCTTATAACGTAGGAATGGGATTTACAAACACTGAGATAATTTCTTCAAGGATAATTGTAATAGATGGCGGTATGAAGTTTTAGCTAGTATGAAAACTCCATTATATGTAAGGGCTTAAAAGAGATTTCATATAACAATTCCCTCTTAAAGTCCTTATTTTCAATCACAAAAAAAGATTAAATGAAAATGATTAAATAGTACAAGCCTTTGCTTAAAACTTACATATAATAAATTAAATATAGATTCATATGATCTGTATTTAATTTGGTATAGCAAGGGGGGACACCGCGTATGATTCCAGAGGTTTTGAGAATTCTTGATCCTGGCACACCGATTGCAAGTGTACTTTTAAGCGGTACTCAAATTAATAACGTTATTTTTTCAAGCTTCGATGAGGCAAGATCTTTAGCTTATTTCGCTACTTCAGCAGGAGTGATTGTTTTAGACGCTGAAGAAATCCAAGGTCTGCAAACAGCTTAATTATTTAAATTAGGACAAGCATTTAGTAGGGAAGCTTGAAAGTATGCTTCCCTACTGTCTAAATATATATTAGATACAACTTTAAGAGATATAACTATTCATTTAGAACAAAAACAAAGATTGTAGGCCTAAAGGTTCTAACACAAACTTAATTACATAATATGTAAGTTTCTATACATCTTATATTTACCAATGCCTTTCCAAAGCCCATAATAAAGAATTTGCTTTGTATAGGTAGTAAAATCACTTAAATGTTTGTCCAAAATTTGCTGAAGAATATCTTGATTAATGGCTTGATAATCGTGAACAGCAATATTTTTGAAACCTACCATAGCTTTCATTCTATAAACAATCTCGCTTGTAATAATAGATTGAGACTCCTACATGTCAAAAGCTTCTCTGCTCGTTTTGGGAAAACCCAAACGTTCTTCAGCTACAATGTGCATCGCTAAATCAATAAAAGCTTGGCAAGCGCGTTGTATATTTAAAATAATAGAGTCCTGTTTCGTATAATCCAGTAAGTTTTGGAAATTTTGCTGGTATACGTGTAGGACATATTGCATGTTTCAATCACATTTATTTTATTTAAAATGATATCATTTTAAATAAATACTCCCAGTCTCATCTACTTTCTGCAGTACACCTTTGCACACACCTTTGCACACACCTTTAAAGCCTTCATTTGCTCATTCATACGCAGCGTGTCATCATCTGAATAAATAACAATGCCTGTCGTATAATTTTGGCTAATGGCTTTTCTCATACACAAAATGACGTAGAACAACCTGTAGGAAATCAGGGCATTAAAGAAGGCAAAATTGCAGATTTAGAACACGTTTCTGGACCTTTAGATGACGATGATCTCGAAGAATTTAGCGATTTTTAAAGACTAAGCCACTAGATATACTAGTGGCTTTCTTTCTAATTACAAATTTGGTGCTTTAAAGCGAGACATAACACTCATTATCTAAAGATAAATTAGTAATATGACAGATAGGATAACTTTTCACTTTTAATAACTCTCTTAAAATACACAATTATTTGTTTAAATAAAGACTCTGTCCAAGCCCTTTTAATGCATCGTGAATACTCTATAAAGAGTGCGATTTCTAGGAGGGAACAAATGCTTCATTTATTAACTACTACTTTATCAGTTTCTGTTGTTATCCTGTTGTTTTATGCAGTGAAATATATTATTAAGATTTTAAAACAACAATCAGTCAAAAACCTAAAAACCATTCCAATAAAAAAGGCATCACCACTATTTAAGCGCCGTATCAACGCTAGTACTAAGGAATTTACAGCTGATGATTTTCAGAACTCAAACCAAATCATTGTAAAGTTCAAAAAGAATGTGTGCTTTGAAAAACAAGTAAATATTCATCGTAAGAATAAATGTACACTGATATATCACAACAAAGATCTTGATTTTCAGGTCTTACATTCTAAAAAAAAGATTAATGACTTAATTAAACGCTATAGTGAATTAACTGAAGTAGAATACGCAGAACCAGATTATACATTTAAAGCTTCATATACCCCGAATGACCCCTTTTTTCCTTATCAATATGGTCCTCAGAAGGTACAAGCCCCAGATGCTTGGGATGTTACTACTAGTAATGGAAATATAAAAATTGCTATTGTAGACACGGGAATTCAGTTAAATCACCCTGAACTATCTATTAAGCTTTGGCCTGGCTATAATTTTGTAGATGGAAATCTAGTTCCTAACGACGGTAATGGACACGGAACTCACGTAGCAGGCATAGCTGCAGCCCTTACAGAGAATGGTTTAGGCATTGCAGGAATGGCTCCGTCAGCATCAATAATACCCGTTCGTGCTCTTGACAACAGTGGAAATGGTCTATTGAGTAACATTGCAAATGCAATTACCTATTCAACAAATGCAGGAGCAAAAGTTATTAATTTGAGCCTAGGTTCAACTCAAAGTTCAATCACTTTAGAGAATGCCGTGAATTACGCTTGGAGCCAAGGAGTAGTAGTTATAGCTGCAGCCGGAAACGAAGCTTCTAGTACCCCAACATACCCAGCTGCTTATCAAAATGTAATCGCTGTGGCCTCTACAGATAGCAATGATCAAAAATCTGATTTTTCCAATTTTGGCACTTGGGTAGATGTTGCTGCTCCAGGTTCAACAATTTTGTCTACTTATATAGGCAGCTATTACGCATATCTAAGCGGTACTTCTATGGCTGCCCCTCATGTTTCAGGACTTGCAGCCTTGCTAGCAGCTCAGGGAAAAACCAATCTCCAAATTAGAAATACTATTCAATCCACGTGCGATGTAGTACCAGGTACAGGATTATACTGGACTTATGGAAGAATTAATGCAAATCGAGCAGTTCGCTAGCATTAAACTTTAAAGAATTCATCTATTGCGGGTGTTAACAATTTTATTTAACACAGGTCTATAAAGGGTATAAAAAGCGCTGAAACCCCGATTATCAGTGCTTTTTATATTATAAGAGCAACTTACTGAATAACCATGTACATGTATGTCTTCTAAGTAAATCTACCAATCAAATATGTGTATATAAAAATTTAAATAATAGGAGAATTAATGTGAATTTACAGGATGTTAAAGGGCAATATGATTTAATCATTAGCTTAGGTAGTGCTTGTAATCCTGCACTACAACTGAATCGATTAAATTTGAGAAGTTTTACCTCAAGTCCACTTGACTGGAGCTATTCTCCGTATCTTTCAGATGTAAATAGACTACTTCAGAATAAGTTTAATGGATTTATGCAGATTGAGAATATGAGTTTAGTAGATGACAGCGGAGATTATGTATATTTTAATGATAAAATGCTTAGATTTCCTCATCAAAATCTATATAAATCAACTAAATCTTATATTATACAGGACACTTATTACAATATCTTCTCAGCTCATGATTTTGCTATAGTGCCTAATAAAGATTGGACCGATATGTATCCAAAATTCAAAAAAAACCTTGATTACAGAGTTAACAGGTTTATGAAAAAGATGATGAGCAGTAAATCAATTTTGTTTATAAGGTGGGGAGCTAAATATGAGGAAGCAACTGAATTACAAAAAATCTTATCCTCTCTTACAAAAGCGCAGATTAGAATACTTATCCTTAATCCCGTAGACGGTATACAGACTCCTACCGAAGTTGACTGGGAAATCAATAATGTATGTATGGTCAATGTACCACTCGATCCAAATAATGTTTTGACTTGGGACTATGTTCTAGATGGAATATTACTACGTCACTAAATGGACGTTATGTAAAAATCTCTCCCGTTTAGCCTCAGTGTCTTTTTAACTAACACTTTCTTATAAAGATATAGTCACTTTGTCCAATCAAATGTACAAGGTTTAGCATTTACTATAATAGAATTGCTAAATACAAAGGGATGATTATATTGAATTTACAGGATATTAAAGGATCTTATGACTTAATGCTAGGGCTAGGTAGTTGGTGTGGTCCCTCCCTTAATTTAAGAAGGCATAATTGGAGAAGGTTTTCATTCCCTTTAGACTGGATGATATCTAATTCAATTGCTGATGTCACTAGGTTGTTAAGAAATAGATTTAGTGGATTTATGGACCTCCAAAATCTGCAGCGAACTGATGGGTATGCTCATTTTCTTGATGACGGAGTCGCAATTTTCCCTGAAGAAGGTGGAACAGAACCAGTTAATGCTCATTTTATTCACGACATGCATTATAACATTATTTCTGTTCATGATTTCCCTATCATTCCAAATGTAGACTGGACTGTAATGTATCCTTCTTATAAAGAAAAGCTTAATCAACGTATCACGAGATTTTTTGAAAAAATTGGGAATAGCCCCTCTGTTTTATTTATTAGATGGGGAGCAGCTACTCCAGAAGAAGCGATAGAATTAAAGACCACATTATCAGAATTAGTAAACGGTTCATTTAATATACTACTACTTCAACCTCTAGATGGATTAAAAGGCGTAATAGATATGAACTGGACGATTGATGGAATTTGTTCAGTTCAAGTACCTCTAGACAACCCAAATGATGAAGCTGTTTGGGACTATGTACTGAGTGGATTAAGTATAACTAATTTTTGGGCGTAATTCCCACAACTATTTTCATACAATTTTATGTAATAAGAATAAAATTAAGCACCAAAGACCTTGTTTCTTTTTAAAAAGGAAGCAAGGTCTTTTCTGATTTTCAACCCCCTGTATTTACTCTTTAAATATTCGTACTTGACGGCCTAAAATATAAGATTTTAGCCCCTAGAAGAGAACTTACAGAGAAAGATTTAAACATTGAACCACAAAAAAGCAGCCATCATTCTTATTAATTTAAAGAGGAAGGCTTATTATTTTAGACTTATCACTTTTTATTGGGAAGATTAATAGATTAGCCTATAGCAAGAAAAAAGGAAAAGCATATTTTAATAAATAAGGGGCCGAATGCGAATTAGGAGAGGGTAATTATGCTTATAAATAAGGTGAATAGGGTGTGTAAAGAATGAAAGTTATGACTATTTTGGGTACAAGGCCCGAAATTATACGTTTAAGCCTCATTATTAAAAAGTTAGATGAGTATGCTTCACAGCACGTTTTAGTGCATACAGGACAAAATTTCACTCCTTCATTAAGTGAGGTATTTTTTCAAGAGTTAAACATACGCAAACCAGACTATATATTGGCTAATCAGCAGCTCTCATTAGGTGAACAGTTATCGAAGATGTATAAAGAGCTCGAACAGCTATTTTTAAAAGAAAAGCCGGACAAAGTTTTAATATTAGGCGATACTAATAGTGGTTTAAGCGCAATTCTAGCAGAAAGAATGGGTATATCAGTCATTCATATGGAGGCTGGAAACCGTTGTTTTGATTTAGAAGTGCCAGAAGAAAAAAACCGCCGGATTATCGATGCAATCTCAAGCTTCAATCTACCCTATACTCCTCAAAGTAAAGAAAATTTAATTAAAGAAGGTATCCCCTCAAATCGTATTATTACTTCTGGAAATCCAATTAACGAAGTTTTAAAACATTATGAACCTGCTATAAAAAAAAGCAGCATTCTTGAGAAACTGTCCTTAAAAGAAAATGACTACTTTCTGGTTACAGCCCATCGTGCGGAAAATGTAGATCATGAAGATCGACTGTTGGAAATCATGAAAGGCATCAATATGGTAGCTGAGTTTTACCAAAAGAGAATAATATGTAGTATTCATCCTCGTACTAAATCTCGAATAGAAAATATTTCACTGCTAGAAGTCCATCCGTTAGTAGAATTTCATGAGCCTTTTGGTTTTTTCGATTTCGTAAATTTAGAAAAAAATGCTTTTTGTGTCTTAACAGACAGCGGAACAGTTCAAGAAGAATGCTGTTTGTTTTATGTTCCTACGGTAACTATTCGTAAAACAACTGAAAGACCAGAAACCATTCAATGTGGAAGTAACATGCTGTCAGGAATAGATGCTAACCAAATCTTGACTTGTGTTCATGTAATGGTGAACCAATTAAAAAATTGGTATTACCCTGAAGGATATGGTGATGTAAATGTTTCAGACAAGGTAATTAAAGTTGTACTAGGAGGAATGAAAGGTGTTTAATAATAAGACAATTTTAGTAACAGGTGGCACAGGTTCTTGGGGATATGAACTTGTTAAGCAACTACTAACACATAACCCTAAAGAAATACGTATTTTTTCGAGGAATGAATCAAATCAATTTACCATGAAACAAGAATTTGATAACCATCCTAAATTGAATTTTATTATTGGAGACATTAAAGAAAGAGAAGCGCTAATTGAAGCATGCCAAGGCGTCAATTATATTTTTCACTTAGCTGCTTTAAAACATGTTCCGGTATGTGAAGATCAACCAATTGAAGCCTTAAAAACCAACGTACATGGTACTCAAAATGTAATAGACGCTGCAATAAGCTGTGATGTAGATAGAGTCGTTTATATCTCCACTGATAAAGCGTCAAATCCAGCTAATTTTTATGGTTTATCTAAAGCAATGGGAGAAAGATTAATCATTCACGCTAACACATTAAATACTAAAACTAAATTTGTTTGTATACGTGGCGGAAATGTGTTAGGAACTAACGGAAGCGTTATTCATGTATTCAAGAAACAGATTCAAGAAAAAGGAAAAATCGGTATTACTGATCCTGGGATGACTCGTTTCTTCTTGACATTAGAGGATGCAATAAAGCTAGTTTTCAAAGCCACATTTGAAAGTCTAGGTGGAGAAATTTTTGTCATGAAAATGCCCACTTGTCGGATTATTGACTTAGCTAATGTGTTAATAGAAGCTTCTGGAAAAGAAAAGGTTGAAGTTGAGATATTAGGTGTAAGACCTGGAGAGAAAATTCACGAGCTTCTGTTATCTGAATACGAAAGTGCAACAACTGTTACTTACGACGACGAGTATTATGTTATCCTACCTCCAATTCATATTGAAGGTTTAAAAGAACATTATTTAAATTATGCTCAAGTAAATCTAGAAAAATATGATTCAAGTAAACAAGTAATTAGTAAAGAAGAAATTAGAGAGATGTTGCTGAAAGGCGGGTTTATTTAAATGAAAGTACTAATTCTTGGTGGAAAAGGAATGGCAGGTCATGTAATCACTAGATATTTCATACAGCATACAAACCATGATGTTTTCTGTACATCAAGAGACCCTAAGGATAAAAAGGCTATTTACTTGGACGTAACTAACTTTAAACATGTTGAGGAGACCATAGAATCTATTAAGCCAGACGTCCTTATTAACTGTATTGGAATTTTAAATGAACACGCTAGCCATAATCCAATGCATGCTTTTCAAGTAAATAGCCTACTTCCACATCAGTTAGCTAAATTTGTTGAACGGCATCAAGGAAAATTAATTCATATTAGTACAGATTGTGTGTTTTCAGGAAAAAAAGGAGATTATACAGAAAACGATGTTCCAGACGGTACCTCTGTATATGCTCAGTCTAAACAGCTAGGTGAAATTATTGACGAAAAACATTTAACAATCCGCACTTCTATAATAGGACCCGAGTTAAAGAAGGATGGCATTGGTTTATTCCTATGGTTTATGACACAAAAGGGCTCAATTAAAGGGTATAAAAAGGCACTGTGGAATGGAGTAACAACGTTAGAATTAGCTAAAGCAATTAATTTCTTCTTAGAAAATAATACTTGCGGACTCTATCATTTGCACTCACCGAAAAAAATATCAAAGTTTGCATTACTAGAATTGATTAAAGATATCTTTAAAAAAGATGATGTCAAAATTATTCCTAATGAGGATGTAATATTAGATCGTACTATTATTAGTACTCGAACAGATCTTTGTTATCCAACTCCTAGTTACCAGCAGATGTTAATGGAGCTCAAAGAGTGGATGTCAAAATAACTAGTACTCACCATATGTAAGAAAAACATGATAAGATGGGAAACACTAAAAATGATTTCTCTCATACTAGCTTATGATAAACAGATAATAAAATTCATTGTATACTTCTACAAGAATAAGAATAGACAGCTAGACTATTTCTATAAAAATAGTTTAGCTGTCTATTCTTATTCTAATTTATAGTACAATGAAAATAAAGTTACATTAGAGATTAGACTCAGCTTTTTCAACGTGCTCAGGTATCACGTATACAGTAAGACCGTAGCGTTCTTTTATTTCCTTTGCAACTTGTTCTGCTATAATCTTATCAATAAATGCTCCTGTTATAATTCGATAACGTTGCTTTCCAGTTATATCGTATCCTTGTTGCAACTCTATTTGCTTATAATCCATACCCTTTCCCCCTTATCTGGTTAACAAATTAATTTTTTTAACATTGACTTTTATATAGGCACCTCGAAAAGCACCTTAACATTAGCAAGGAAAAGTTTTTTGCACTGCATCTATTTCAATTAATACAACTTGTCCATTAGTATTGTATAGAGGTTATATGTATAGAAAATATTAAATAAGCTTCAAGAGGCAAGTGAGTACATACACCAAGTAAGTATGATGGAAGTTTTCTTCCCATTCAAATCTCCTAAGGATATCATTTGAAAAACATAACCTTTTATAAATACATTAAAGGGAGAGCTAACGTACTTATAAAAGGGAAACACCATCAAGTATCCTTTTCCAATAATGATTATTAGCGTTCCATTTATCTTGATTGGGTAATTCAATAGCACAAACTTTATTTAGCGACCATTCTTTTTCAACTAAATCATTCACATCCGTATGATTAATAATCAGAATGCTAAAGTCACTTTCAATCATAGTAGATAAAATGCTCTCAAGCTCTGCAGCTTCTTCACTATTAGCTTCCGTTCTAATAAACAGAATACGCTGGCCAGTAGATAAATTCTCTAAAAACCGTTGAATTCTTCTATCGTACTTCTCTTTAACCTCCCCGTATCCTCCTAAGTGAGAAAGTGTATTTTTATCAGTCTTAAAATCGTGGTTAAACCCTATATTATAAATTTCATCCCACACTAATAAATCCCAATCAGATACGTACTGGATTATCCTTAAATTATCCGGGTTTAAAAAGTCAGCAAACTGATTTTTCAAAAGCATGTTTACCTTTTTCAAATCCGGTGAGGATACCCAATCTAAAATCCCCGCAAAGTTTCTTAAGTTATTGTCTCTCAGTTGAAGAGATGTCAAACATAAATCGCCTAAACTAAAAATGGCGCTATATGCCCCTTTTAAATCTTCTAGTTTCATATGGGTTGCTCCTTAAAGGGTCTTATTGTACAAGGCTATACAATATTAAATGCAGGCCTATCCTAAAATGTTAGGGCTAATGAGCATATAGTTAATAAAATAGACAACTAGTTAAGAAATGTAGAAAAGCTTAAATACTAAGCTTTTTTTCTAGAGAAAGTATATGTTTCCTTTAACCCCTCTAAAACAGATACTCTTGAAGACCATTCTAATAGCTTTTGTGCTTTCTCACTGTCGAGACAACTATGTTTGATATCCCCAGGTCTCCCTTCTGTATAAACAACATCAATATTAGAACCATGAATATACTCAAGGTTTTTTAATAAATCGTTCACTGAAGTTTTCTTTGTAGTACTGGCGTGAACAACCTCTTGGTTCCCTTTTTTAATTGCTGCAATATTAGCTTGAACAATATCTTTTACATATATAAAATCACGTGTCTGTTCCCCATCACCATGAATATTAAAGGAAAGCCCTTTGCTCAACCTTTCTAAAAAAACTGCTACTACTCCGCCTTCTCCTTTTGGCGTTTGCCGTGGTCCATATACATTTCCGTATCGAAGAATTGTATATGGTAAATTATACAAGTAATGAAATAGACGTATATACGATTCAGCAGCTAGTTTCGACAGACCGTAATAAGAAGCTGGCACAGTTGCATCTTGTTCAGTAATTAAGTCCTTTTGTAGATTTCCATATACAGCTGAAGTAGAGGCAAATATAAACTTACCTACCGAAGCATCTCTACAGGCTTCCAGCAAATTTATAGTTCCTTTTATGTTCACATCTGCGTCATATTGAGGCGATTGGATAGATCGTGAAACATCTGCCTGAGCAGCTAAGTGAAAGACTACGTCAGGCTTTTCATCTAGAATGATTTGTTTGGCTTGATCACTACATATATCTTCTATATGAAAAGTAGCAAGAGGGTGTATATTATCATACTTTCCAGAAATTAAGTTATCAATTATGTGGACATTAAAGCCTTGTCTAATGAGCTCTTCTACAAGATGGGAACCAATAAATCCCGCCCCACCAGTTACTACAGCCTTCATATACTATTCTCTCCTCTTTAAAGTTTTAATAGTATATGTCACCTATAGGGCTCCTGTATAAGCTACCTACCCAATCATTTCCAAAAAAGACATTTAGCTTCCTTTTCGATATATTTACATTTCACTCTTATGTGAAAGCACCTCTTTATAAACATCTAGAACTTTTTGAACTGCATCTTTCTGATCCCAATGTTTTAAAGCCCATTCTTGTGCATTGGCTCCTAACATGCCTCTATATGCTGGATCTATTAGCAAATTATAAAGGTTTTCACATAACGATGTGGCATCACCTGCCTGGAAAATTAAACCTGTAGATCCATGCTGAACCATTTCGGGTAATCCCCCTGCGTCACTTACTATTACTGGTTTTTTAGCAATCTGAGCTTCAATAACTGATAAAGGTTGATTCTCTATAAGACTTGGCAAAACAAAAATGTTAGCAAGAGAGAGTAAAGAAGGCACATCGTTTCTATTACCTAAAAATAAAACCCTCTTACCTAAACCGAGCGCTCTACTCTGAGCCTTCAACTCAGCTTTTTGATCTCCATCTCCAACGATCCAGCAGACCCAGCCTTTCTTAATTTTTTTGAGTTCACTGAGAGCCTCTAATAGATGATGAATACCTTTAATTTCAGCTAATCTCCCTGTATAAATAATTACTTGTTGACCAACTGGTGGATGAACATTAGATGGTGTTTGCATTCGCTTTAAAAAAGAATCTATATCATATCCGTAATGAAACACTTTAAGTTGATGCTCATTAACCCTAAATTCCTGAATTAAAATTTCCTTTAACCAATGATTTGCAACTATAGTACAATCAGCAGCCATAGCACCTGTATGTTCAAGTTCATTAAAATATTTAGTAGCTATATCAGCTGTAGGAGCCTTCAGAATGTCTTTGATGTAGCGATTTAACTCGTGAGCAACACAACCATGTATAGTTGCTACCACCGGCGTTTTTACACTCTTTAAGGAACGAATACACGCAGTTGCTACAACGTCTTGTGTGTGAATTAAATCATATTGGTTGATATTTAAACGAGAAACACCTCTTGTATAACCAATACGTTCTTTTTCATAAAATTTCACTACTGGATCTTTATATAGAATAGGAGTATTTTTCTCATGTTGTTCCAATTCTTCTACTAATAATAGTTCATCTTTAATTACCTCTATATTTTTATTAACAATATGAACTGATTTATTTCCAAGTCCATGTCCAAGTAAATCTACTTCATGACCCAACCCTTCAAGCTCTTGCTTTAATTGCTGCATATAATTCCAAACTCCACCTACATGGGGAACTTCCCAGAATGTAGCAAGCAGTATTTTCATTATGTTCTCTCCTCTTCCCGTAGCATTCACGTTCTAAAAGTCTCTCTATATAGGTATTCATGGAATTTGTTAATGCTATAGACCTCTGCCTGTATTTTCACTCTATGTTTTAGGATCGTGTCTTGTTGAGCATTAGATGAAATATTTAGCTTTTTAAGCATACATCTATAATAAGTTTTATTTATTAGATTATTATTCAGAGTGGGGTGTCGTGATTGGATAAGAAACCTACGTTACTAATTACCGGTGCTAGTGGATTTACTGGACTTCACGCATGTGATTATTTTTCAAGATTAGAGTTTGACGTCATAGCTATCACAAACATGAATTCATTTTCTAATAAGCAAATTAAACGCAGAACATGCAATCTATCTAATAATGAGTCGGTAAAGGAGTTAATTTCAATAACCAAGCCGGACTACCTCCTTCATTTGGCAGGTCAAAACGCTGTGGGATTATCCTGGGATAATCCCATTCAATCTCTAGAAGTAAATGCAATGGCTACAGCATACTTACTTGATGCTCTTAGAAAAGAGATGCCTTCTTGTAAAGCTGTTATTGTAGGTTCTGCTCTTCAGTTTGATCCAACGGTTCCAGCCACGTTTAATCACCCCTATGGTCTGAGTAAGACCATTCAAACCCTCATTTCGCAATTTTGGTCAAATCAATACAATATGAATGTTGTTGTCGCTAAACCATCAAATCTTATAGGTCCTGGCTTCTCTAAAGGAGTTTGTTCCATTTTCGCTAAA
Organism: Priestia megaterium; assembly: GCF_009497655.1. Lineage (NCBI taxonomy): Bacteria > Bacillati > Bacillota > Bacilli > Caryophanales > Bacillaceae > Priestia > Priestia megaterium. Next base: position 21,331 of record NZ_CP023319.1, read on the forward strand.
AAAATTATAGCTATGGAGAAAGAAGAGGGGGAAAAGTATCTGAGGGTGAGTAACTTAAATAATCGTTTTGACTTCTTAGACGTACGAGATGCTGTTAGAGCTTATGATTTTCTGCTCAGAAAAGGAGAAAATGGACGTTCATACAATGTCTCTTCTGGAAAAAGTAATTCTTTACAAGATATTATAAATATTTTCAAAAAGATAACTCCTATTAAATTTCAAGTGAAAGTGGATGATAAAAGTCCTTTAAATAATTTTGTTACTTCAAACCCTACAGCACTAACTGACTTGGGTTGGCAACCAACTACGACATTAGAATCTTCTATCCGGGACATTATTGACTTTTATCGTTAGAGATTCTTTCTGTCATTATAATTACCTATTCACCTTTATGGAAAATCAGAGTTTAGGTGCGTAGAAATAGCAATTCTCTTATAAAATCAGGTTTTTTATATGAATGAAGTTTCTGCGAAAGCATGTCACTTAAGAAGGTTTATGCATATTCTAATCAAGAGTGTGATTTCATTAATGAACTTAGAACTATCATCTCCACCTTTTATCCACCTACAAAAGTCATAATTTAGACTACGTTTCACTTATGCTATGAAAATTTTTTTTCGGAGGGGAAACAATGGGTCCAAAAGTATCAATAATTATTCCTTTTTACAACTGTGCCTTTGTCGATCAAGCAATCAAAAGTGCCTTAAACCAAACTTATGAAAATGTTGAAGTAATTGTGGTAGACGATGGTTCTACATCCCACACTGCGAAGATAGAATCCTTTAAAGATAAAATTGTTTATATAAGAAAAGAAAATGGCGGGACGGCTACTGCAATAAATACTGGTTTATTCACTGCTACAGGAGAGTATATAGCCTGGCTAAGCTCGGATGATTATTTTGTTCCTGAAAAGATTTCTAAACAACTAAACTTTATGAAGCAAAGGCACATAGATGCCAGCTTCACTAACTTTGACTATATTAATAAAGATAACCAAGTTTTAATACCTTGGTGCTGTAAACGTTTTTCTAATTTAGAAGAAGTGTATAATGCCTACTTAACTTATAATGCTATAAATGGATGTACCATTCTTATAAAAAAGAAGATCTTTGATGAAATTGGGATTTTCTCTCCGGATTTTCGTTATACTCATGATTATGAGATGTGGTTTCGTATGCTTGTCAATGGCTATGAAATCCATTATTATGATGAAGCACTCACAAAATTTCGTTCTCATGAAAAATCAGGCACCAGTAGATACCAAAATGAGATGAGAGAAGAAATGAAAACTATCGAGTTTCATTACCGCCCTCTGCTGCAAAAATATATAAGTAAATCACAATCAAATCCTTCACAAGATTAGGTGAGTTTATCCTTCTATGATTACTCCTTACACCCTCCTATTTAGTCTTCATTACAAGTATTTCCACTCGTTACTTTCATTTAATAAATGAAACGTATTATTAGGACACAAGTTTATCTTTCACTCTAAAAACTTTACATGGAAATGTGTAAAGTTTATTACATACAAATCTGTATGGAAACTTTAATAAACAAACTTTGTAAAAAATAATTTACAAAAATTGTTATTATATTTATCTACTATCAGCGTGCACTCGTCCGTGCCAATTAAAAATTTTGGACATATTATATAGATAGGAATTTGCAAAATAATAAAAAATTTAAGCATATATCAATTTTGAGAAAAGAAGGGACATACATGAAGAATAATAAGGATTCGTTATTTGATGAAAATCTAATTGAGTTTTTAAATGAAGTAAAAACTAATTTACCTACCAATTATAAGATACCTGATCCTGGGGTTGTAAGTATAATTCTTTCTCATACTCAATGAGGTGCTTTAGGCGTTGAAAATTCTTATTCTTCTCCTCTTACTATTGAATAGAGAGAAAATAATTAAAGGATGATTATAAAATGAAGATTTTATTAGTTTCCTATTACCCACTCCCCTATACCGGAGGCGTTTGGACATTTGTATCATCACTCCAACAGTCACTGAAAGAGTCAGGTCATACAGTTCATATCCTTAGCCAGACCCCTGATTTAAATAAATATCGAATCATTGGACAAAAACCAGAAATAGATATTGCTGTTCTTTCTCCCTATATTGAAGAAAAATTGCTTACTGAGCTTCCTTCACTTCCAATGAAGAGTTGGATATACAACACTGAATTATTTCGTTATAGCTTAGAGCTTTCCGCAGCATATTACAACCTTCAGCAATATGACCTTATACATGCGCTAGATGTCACAGCAGCAAACGCTATAAATCGAGTTAAACCTTCTCATATTCCACTTGTTACTAGTGCTCTTGGAAATTTATCACGTGATATCTTTTTCACACTCAAAACCATGCACCCTCATAAAACAGACGAACAAATAGAAGCTACATTTGAATATCAATATCACCAGGTGATTGAGAAGTTAGGATATCAAGCCAGTGATTTCATTCATAGTCCAACCGAATGGATGTCTCGTAATGTTGTAGATAATTTTTCTATTCCTTCAGACAAAATTGTTACCTTTCCATATGGAATTAGTAATCAACAGTTCCTTGGGGATGCCATGGAGAAGCCACTTATCGGACCCAAGCAGAGTAAAAAAATTATCCTTTATATGGGAAGGCTTGTCTATTTAAAAGGCATTCATCACCTCCTAGATGCCCTTGCTCTCTTAAAAGAAGGTAGACAGGATTGGGAATGCTGGATACTGGGGGAAGGCGAAATTAAAGGGGAATTAGAAAAACAATGCACAAACTTAGATCTAAAAGATAAAGTTAGATTTTTAGGTGCCTCGAATAATGTTCTTCATTTCCTTAGAGAAGCCGATATCTTTGTTCACCCTAGTATTCACGATACTCAGCCTTATTCTGTTATGGAAGCCCAGCTTGCAGGCCTTCCTGTTCTTATTAGCAATACAGCTGGATTACCTGAAATGATTGAAGTGGGAAGGAGCGGGCTAGTCTCTTCTGTAGGAAATATTTATGAACTGTATGAGCAATTAAAGTATTTGCTTGCAAATGATTTACTTCGAAACCAGCTAGCTTCTTGTACAAAAGAGTGGGCTCAAGATAAATGGGACCTTAACAAAATGGTTACTAATTTTTTGTCGCTTTACGAACAAGCAGAAAAACTTAACACAGAAAATCAAGAAAAATAAAATACCAGATACTAGAAAATATCTGGTATTTTATTTACTTACTGAGGTTTAGTCCCAGTGATTGAATCATTGAAATAAAATTCACACAGTATAAATCTGGGTTGAAATTTACTTTTACGTGCTCAAAAGCATCTTTACGTATCTTTTCTCTTAACTGAGAATCCGTCATTAACTCCTTTGCCTCTTTAACAGCTTCGGTAACGTCACCTAATGTATAGTATTTCCCCGTTTTATTATGAATAATTGAGCTTCTTACGCCATCGGAGTCAGTGGTTAAAACCGGACATTTACAACTCATCGCTTCAAGAAGAGAATATGGGGCTCCTTCTACCTTTGAAGTAGAGCATAAAAACCCGCCTGATTCCCCTATCATGGAAAAATAAACGGCCATTTGATCATTCGGAACGTTTGCATGAAGAAAAAGATGTTTTTCTAAATCTAACTGTTTAATTAATTTTTCAAATTGACCTCTTTCCTTAGCTTCGCTTAGAGTAGGGTCTTCAAACATATGTAATCGTATGTTTGAATTGTGATTATGGATTAATTCGCTACCGATTTTTAAGAACTCTCTCCAATTTTTGTTATCTTCGATTCGCCCAATCCATGCGACGTTAGGCTGATGACTAGTAGGTACAGCTTTATAGGAGAACTGATTAGTATCAAAACAATTGTTGAAACTAAACTTTGGAAATGAGGGGTAGAGTTCATCTAGTAATTGCACGATATGAGGAGTCTTGGGATTAAGAAATCCTGAAGCATAGTTAGTGACAAGAGGTATAGCATCTGTAAGAGCAGATTTTGCTGTACTTTTTGGGCCGTACCCTTGTATTTCAATAATCATTTTCCCTTGATATCCAAGCGATCTAAACCGAGGAAGAGCTTGAAAATCTGAGACAATGACAATGAGACTATAATCTCCTTCATCAAGTATTTTTTTAATTTCATGGTCTTCATTCGTTACAAACGTTTGGGTCCCATGGTCATTTATGCTTTTCTTTCTATTTTCATAATAAAGGCAATGAGCATTAATGTTGTACTTTTTAAGGGCTTTACACCTTTGACGATTTAACGTTTCTACTCCTCCACTTGGAACATAAAACACGAATAATACATTCATTTTCCCTCTCCACCTTTACGTGTAGAATTAATAAACTTCTATTTCATATGTAAACCGTGTTACATATGTTAATAAATGCGATGTAAATTTAAAAATTGTTATTTTCCCTAAAAACATAATCACAGATTTTTAATTCTTGAAAGGAGAAGTGAATATGTCAAAAGTATCTATTGTTGTGCCATTCTTTAATTGCTCTTATATCGATCATGCACTAGATAGTTTAACTAAACAGACCTACACCAATATTGAAATTATAGTAGTAAATGATGGATCTACTAAGCATACGGATAAAATCCTTCCCTATTTAGATAAAATCATCTATATTACAAAAGAAAATGGTGGCACAGCGAGTGCTTTAAATGTAGGAATTCAGCAAGCAACAGGTGATTATATATGTTGGCTTAGTTCTGATGATATTTATGATCATCATAAAATCGCCATACAACTAGAATCGATGAAAACTCATAATGCCTTTTTTAGTCACACAAATTACTACGCCATCAATTATAGAGGACGAATTATTAGTCCGCCTTTAGGTATTCAGACGTTAAATAAATTAGATCTTATCACTAGAATAAGCAAAGGAAATATTATTAACGGCTGCTCAATTATGATTCACAAAAGTGTGTTTGACCATGTGGGTCTTTTTGACGAGACACTTCTTTATACTCATGACTATGACTTATGGTTACGAATCATTCAAATATTCGATTTACAATACATCCCTCAGCCCCTTTTGTTATCAAGGATACATGAAAATATGGGGAGCAAAAAATATGCTTCTTTTATAAAAGAAGAAAACAAAATTGTAATTAATCGTCATAAACACGTAATGGAACAGCTAGCGTTAAAATATAAAGAACACTCTTAATTACTATTTAGTTCTTGCTACTGTATAAGAAAGGCGGATTTTTAAGTAAATTAGGTAAACCGCCGAGCACCTTAAAATCGGATAAGCATATTATAAAACATAGATAATAATGCAAAAACTTTGCTTTAAGAAAGGATGAATTCTATTGGCACTATCAAGTGAAGCAAGAGCAGCGTTGTTAAAAAACCTGCTTTCATTACCTCAAACAGTCAACACAACTACTACTTCTGCTACAGACCTTTTAAATGCTGTCAACCCTGCTACTACTGTAACTAACGCCTTAAATACTATTAATCCTACTACTGTCGTAACAGATCTTTTAAATACTGTTAATACAACTACAACTGGCCTTTTAAATACCGTTAATACGACTACAACTGATATCTTAAACACTACTACGGGTCTTGTAAGTACTACTACTACTTCTGCTAGTGATCTTTTAAGAAATCTTCTCTCCATATTAGCAGGACTACCAATTTCATCTGGTTCAGCCCCGATTAGAAACGACTTAAAAAATCGTGTTAATCAAACAGTTCAACTATCTACACCAAATGAAACCATTACAGGTGTTTTACTTGCTGTTTTATCAGACTACGTGGCAGTTGCTGAAAGTGACGGATCGTTAAACTATATCCCACTTTCTAAAGTTGAAACAGTATCATCACTTTAAGGAAGGAGTCATACTATGTTTGAAAGTACTTTAGTAGCTGAATTAACAAAGCGTATTGGTACACCAGTCGAAATCGCACTAGCAGATGGCTTTGTTGAAGGAATTATCACTGCTGTAACAAATGGCCTTATTACAATCCTTCAAACTGTGGGATATGGATATGGCGGAACTACTCTTCCTTTAACTATTGCTCTTCCATCAATTACTTCAATTAAAATTTCACCGGTTGCGTAAACTAGTCAAGGTATTTTAAGAAATCACTCCAACTGGAGTGATTTTTTTTCGTGATACTTAACGGATGTTCCCTTACGTTATAAACTGTCATATCCTTATATAACAATCGATGTGTTTTTATTAGATCATTTAATACACTTACATCCTCATACATTCGTCCTCCTTCAAAATCAATTAAAGGAAACCCGTTATTTTGTTTTAAAGTCGACGTACGATAGATGCGAGGTCCTAAGGGAAATACATAGGAAAGAAGGTCGTTTCTATTGAGAATCGCTCGTCCTTTCCTTAACCCTTTATACCTTATATTTTCTTCTCCATTCTGCTTCCATGCTCTTAAATTACCGTAGAGAACAGCTACATCTTCCTTTAAATTTTCTAAACATCTTCTTATAGTGTAAAATGCATCTGGGTCTAGCCAGTCATCGGCATCTAACTCCATGACAAATTCTGTTTCAACATATGATAGAGCCGCATTAAGAGCCCTTGCTTTCCCACCGTTATCTTTACTAAGAAACCTAAAACCTGGTGTGTTTTTAAAACTTTTTATAATCTCTAGGGAATGATCGTTTGATCCATCATCAACTACTATTATTTGTTCTGGAAGACTACTTTGCAGAATACACGAGTTAATAGCTATCCCTACATAATTAGCCATATTATAATTAGCTATAATAACAGCAATCGAAGGAGCTAAGTTCTGTTTCTCTAACTTTTGCTGATACTTCTCTATAAAATTTAACTTTTGAAGATTACTACTGGTTTTATCTATGAATGTTTGATTAACCAATTTATTCGGTGAAGAAGCGATAGATAGTTCATCTACTGTTGAAAGCCAAGATGGAAGAACAGATTCTTTAAATGGAATGTGGCATCTCAAAGAGAAGGGATGTTGTTGGAGAAAAGAAGCCTTTGACAAAAACGGTCGCTGTATAACTTTATTATTAATTGTGATATCGTAAGTCATTACAACTTTCTCATCATCTAATGCTAATTGATGCTTCGTAATACTATTATCTAAATAATCATAACTATACAAGAACATGACATATTCACAAGACAGTGATTGAATGTGATGATTTAATGTTAACCCTAAATCATTATCAAGTAAGTTTATACATTTTGTCTTTGCACCTTCAAAAGTCAATCCTAATTGGTTTAAAGACTCCGGTATGTCCAAGATAATAATTTCATCTATACGATTATTAATAAGATGCACCGAATCTATAGCTTTTTTTATCGAACTTGAGTTTACATATCCAATTAAAAACAAATGAATATCCTTCATATATACTCCTCCGCCTTTAAGAATTCTAGCCATCATGAGGCCTCATTAAGCTGTTTTCCTGACACCTAATTTATTGCTTTACATATGATCATTCTATGTGTATCTCTCAGTATGTATGGTTTAAATTCGAACACTTTTTCATTAAAAGAATCCTTAATCAGATGTTAATCTAATTAATAACAGTTTAAATAACACTATAAGGTAATTAGTTTGTCCAATCACTACAGGTCACCATTTCATATAGTAATAGTACATAGAAAGGAGGTTAAAAATACCATGACGATATTATTAGATTCTAGAACATCTCAAAATGCTAGTATAGCTAACTCTATTTCTATCCCTATTACACTTCTCTCTAATCCAGGTCTATTCGGTCAAATTGGCCTCAACGTTACAAGTGCTACAGGTGCTATTCGTACTCAATTAAGTGGTACTGTAGCTTGCCAATTACCACTCCTCCCTGTCGCAACTACTGTTACAATTACTATTGTAAGAGGTACTGCCTTTAACGACCCAGTTGTCTACTCTTCATCGGAGGCGTTGAATATTAACCTTTTAGGACCACAGCTTTTTACGTTTACTGCTTCAGATTTTAATGTACCAAAGCCAGCTTCTAATCTTTTAATTTACACAGCTTTCATCACTTGTAACATCCTAGGAACTGTGAGAGTTGGACCAGAAAGTTTTAATGGAGTTGCTTATTCGGATTAAGAATATTATTCAATTTTATTTAATAAAAAAGTCTTCGCTTTTATAAACGCGAAGGCTTTTTTACTTTCTTTTATTTACTAAAACACGCACGAATAAATTTAGCTAAATGCATTCACAGAATAAAATTCCCTGTTTATTCTGTTTTCCTATATAGGATTACAATAATTTCCCTTCCTTGTTTTTACGCTCAGAAGGTTAGTTACATATTAAAGGATGTCTAATGTAACTAAGATAGCGATTAATACTTGTAATAGTACTTGAAGATTTACAGCGATATCTGTGTCAGTAGCTGTAACATTTACATTTGTAGAGTTTTCAATAATTGTTTTTTGAGAATTTTTTTGTTTAATGCTAGCGAATTGTTTTAGTTCTTCAACGACGCTGTTTCCTTGCACATTATCACCGATTGTAATACGAACTACTACTGCAATAGCTATCTGTAAAGCTACTTGAATAGTCGCTGCAATTTGAGTATCTGTCGTTTGTACTCTAACACCTTCTGAATCTTTAACAATAATTTTCTCAAAAGATTTTTGTTCAGTAGCAGCTATTTGATCAGCTTCTTGCCATACGTCTCTACCACTGAACCGTTTATTTTCACAATGGTCTAGTGCTCTCCATTTTCTTTCACCCATTTTTCTCACCTCGTTTAATTTTTAATTAAAGAACATCGACAAGTACAATAATAGCTACTAATACTTGTAACAATACTTGAACGTTAAGAGCCACGTCTGTATCAGTCGTTGTAATTTCTACGTCTTTAGAATTCTCAATATAAATTTTTTGTTTATTTGTTTGCTCTATTTCAGATAGCTGTAATAAGTCTTGAAGCACACCATCTTTTTGAACAGTATCGCCGATGGCAATACGAATTACAATAGCGATGGCTACTTGGATAGCCACTTGAATACCGATAGCTGCTTGAGTATCTGTTGTAGTGACATTAACATCACAAGAATCTTTGATCCAAATTAATTCATCTGATTCTTGGTCAATTAAAGAAAGTTGATCTGCCTCTTGAACTACTTCTGCATTAAAACTTTCAAAACTCTCCCTACTTTCGAAACTCTCACGACTATTATAGTAATCATATTCCGTAGATTCACTTTCATAGTGATCTACTTTACAGCCATCTTTACAATGCTTCTTAGGATCATCTTTTTTATGTTTGCTTTTGCATTTTTTCTTTACATCGTAAGAATAATACTTTTTAGATGACATAACTAACACTCCTTTTTCATGGTATGTATTAATATATGAACATACCAATCAATAGGATTGGGCCAATTGACCATTGAGTGCAACCATTTTAAAAAACAACAAAAACGCCTATTTAACGGCGTTTATAAATAATATAATTTATTTTTTTTTGTTGGTAGCATTTGTTTGTTTTACAAACTCATCCACTCGTTTTGACAAATCTTCAACCATTTCTTTAAGCATTTGTTTTTTCTCTTCAGATAGGTTTCCTTTAATTTTTTCTTTATCTATGCCATGTTTAGAAAAAACATCGTTTACTAATAAGTCCATTAACTTATTTGGAACAATCTCCGGTTTTTTAGGTGAATCACTCATATTAATCGCTCCTTCTATATAAGGTCGTTATTCATAACAACATATGCAGGAATGGCCTAAAAGGAAACAATTCCCCCTTGTTTTCACATGTTGTTGAAGCGATTTTTTACTCACCAATATTTTCATTTAAATAAAAACAGTAGCATTTCTATCTTAGGTTAACTGTACTAGCCATCTCTGTCGCCTAAAAATTTAAGATAATAAAATAAATTTAACATCATATATTTGTACATAAGGTAAGTGCCTTATGTTTTCAACAATTTTCTTAACAGTATTTATGAAAAGAGTTGAGTTAAATGGGAAAAAAAGCAAAGGTTGTGCATGTTGCAGGTGATTTTTTATCTCCAAAAGGAAAATCATCTACTAATCAAATTTATACAATAAATGAGGATAACAATACGGTTTCTGTGATGGATGGATTAACTGATGATTTAATTGCCACTATAAATGTAGGACGTCAGCCAGCAAACGTAAATGGCAATCCATCTACTAATCGTATTTATGTGACTAATAAAGGTGATAATACAGTTTCCGTCATTGATGCAGGTGCAAATACAGTTATTGGAATTATTCCAGTTGGGAGTCAGCCTTCAGGTGTAGGGGTTAATCCCTACACGGATAGAGTTTATATCACAAATGCTGGGGATGATACTGTTTCCGTCATTAATGGTGCAACCAATATTGTTGTTGCCACAATACCTGTAGAAACCCACCCAATTAATTTAGATGTCCATCCCTATATTAACCGTATTTATGTAGCTAATAAATTTAAAAATACAGTCTCTGTCATTGATGGATTGACGAATGCTGTAATGGCTACAGTGCAAGTCGGTGATCAGCCTACTGACCTAGGGGCTAACCTATCTAACAATCGTATTTATGTAGCTAATAAAAATAGTGATACCGTTTCCGTCATTGATGCAGGTACAAATGCTGTAATTGGAATAGTACCTGTCATAGAACAACCTTGTATGGTTGATGTTAACGCAGCCAATAATCAAATTCACGTAACGAATGAAGAAAATAGTGTAGTCTCTGTCATTGATGGTGCCACTAATATTGTCATTGCTACCCTCCCTGTCGGTGATCAGTCAACTTATACAATAACCGATACCTAATATAAGAACATAACGTGGATACTTATGTTCTATAAGAGGTGGCATAACCATGATTTTATTTTATAACCTGTAGCAACAATAATCTTATAGAAACACAATTATTGTTGCTACAATTAATGATTTCAAATATTTCTTAAGGAGTTCACTCTTTATCAAAATTTCTCCATGTTTGATAAAGAGAAGGTTGAATATCTTTAACATGAGATAAAAATTCTTTTGATAAGTTTAATCCCTTCAAATCTTTTAGTAATTTAATAGGAGTAGGTCGCTTAGAACTAAAAGCTCTTTTAAGATCAATTATTTTTAAATTTCCCTGTTCAGTTATTAGAACATGCCGTAATTCCGTATCTTGTCTACGAAAACTTAATTTCTTTAATTCATTAAAGAGGCTTATCAATTGTATAACCAAAGCCTTTTCTATATATTGATTTTTTTTCAGATGTTTTGCCAAGGAAATTCCTTTTATATATTCCATGACTATGTAATTTGGTCCATAATCGTAGAGATGAGGAATAATAAAAGACGACTGCCCCACTTTTATTGCTTCTAACTCTTTTTTATATACCTCTTCCTTAAAAAATACTTTTACACATCGATTATCAGTCAATTGATAAATAACACCATCTTTGCCTTGTCCAACTACCTTATACCTTTTAAAATTCATAAGTTCATTTTCTTTTTCTCCTATTAATTTCTGAGAAGAGTGCCCAAATGCTTTATCATTCAACAAGTCTAATTTTTTAACGCTGTTAGACGGAACAAGCTGGACATTATTATTACTCAGCAGCTGATACTTTTTCTTATTGTGCCATTTAAAGAGAGTTTCTTTCGGAAGCCTATCCCACCTATCATGATCACTACGATAATGAAAATATGATTTTCCCATTCTGTTCCTCCTTCCCCATTTGTTATTCTATTCGTTTATAAATAAATTGCTTGTATACTTATCCATCTACATATAAGTTCGCGAAAAATTTTTGTTCAAATCCAAGACAAGCACCCTCTCCTGTTACCAACGGTTACATACTATAGTAATGAAAGAGGTGAATATTGATATGAAGTATAAAGAAGATTGGACTTTGGAAGAGAAAGATCATAAAAATCCTTGTAAAAAGTGTGAGAAACATAAAAAACATGATTCTTGTAAGGATACTTGTAAAGAAATGAGAGTTATAAATTTATGGAAATTAAACTCTAAGTATTAATTTTACCTAAAAAAGAAATAAGACCTATTGGCATTTAGCAATAGGTCTTATTTCTTTTATGGCTCTACTTTTTCTTACTACTAAAATTACATAATGAAAGAAGCAACAAATATGCCTTCTATATTAATTAGTATAGCTCTAATTTTTAATTCTCCGCCAATGACGGTTTCTAATATCTGGATAAGCTCATATATTGTTTATAGTACAAGTATAGAAGAAAAAGCTACAGGAGGCACAGATATGAGCAATTGTATATTAGTAATCGGGGCTCATCCTGATGATGAACTATTAGGAACCGCAGGAACCTTAAAAAAATTTGTAGATGAAGGGTATAAAGTAATTTCGGTAATTACTGCTTTGGGCAGAAAGGAAGAAGCTCATCATATTCAGAAATTTGGTCGACTTGCTAATAAAGAAATTGGTATTGAAGAAGTAGTATTTCTTGAGCATGTCAATTTGGAACTAGAAATGATTCCTCTTCACGAATTAACGAAAGAAATCGAGCAGCTTATCAAAAAATACAAACCGGTCAAGATTTTTACACATCACTATGGAGATCTAAATAGAGATCATCAGATCACTTTTCAGGCGGTATTAACTGCAACTAGACCACTCCCATATACTTCCCCCATAGAATTAATTACATTTGAAACCGTTTCGTCGAGTGAATGGGGTGCTTTCTCTTGTGAAAAGACATTTAAACCAAATTTTTTTGTAGATGTTACGGCCACCATGGAAAGTAAACTTAATGCCCTTAAACATTATGATCTCGAAATGAGATCGTTCCCTCATCCTCGTTCTTATGAAGGTGTTAAGTACTTAGGAAGGCTAAGAGGCATGAGCATTGGCGTACCTTATGCTGAAGCTTTTGAAATTATAAGGAGGGTTTGGAAATGAACCATGAAATTGCCTTTCCCTACCCCTATCTAATCGACACGTTAGACCAATATTATGGACTTAAGTCGCGCTCTTCTAGAAAAACCATTTCAAAAGAAAATTCGAAAAGAAGAAGCTCTTCAAGAAAAAATTCGAAAAAGAAATTTTCTATTTTAATTGCTACCTTTTGGAGCTTCCCTCACGTGGGTGGACTGTCGAATTATATCTCTACTTTAAGTAAAGGTTTAAAAAGTCAAGGACATAAAGTAGACATTATTTCTCCTAATCAATTTTCAATGTCAAAAGTAAAGCAATTCCGAGAAGTTGCTACCCCAAATTTAAAACATTTTTTTACCAAACGTTATGGAAGTTACAATGACAGAATTTTAAATCATCAAAGACTTATATATGTATATGAAAAAATGCTCGAAACAATAAATTTAGAAAAATATGATATTCTTCATGCACAAGATTTATTTACAGCAAATATCTTGGGAAGATTTAATGAATTCTATAATAAACCCTTATTTTACACGCCCCATGGAATGTTCACATCTAATAGACTCAAATTTAACATCATTAAAAAGTCGTCTGTAGAAGAAGCATATTTTACGGAGCTTGAAAGTAAAGCAATAGAATATGCAAGTCATATTATTGTTTTAAGCGATTCGTTTCGTGAACCATTAATAAAGCTAGGAGCAAAAAATAGAAACATCACTACAGTTATTACGGGAATTGATTATCCAGTGAACCAAAGGGAAGGAAAAGAAAAGGATTCACAAAAGCTAGTTATTACATGCGTAGCTAGGCTTGGTCCTCGAAAAGGACATAATTATCTGTTTGACGCACTGGCACGTCTAAAAAAATATACTTCCAATGTAGAGGTATTAATCGTCGGTGATGGACAAATGAGAGAGAAATTAGAAAAACAGAAAAAGGCTCTGGGTTTATCAATGGTAAACTTTTTAGGTTCTAGAGACGATGTACCTTCACTCTTAAATAAAACTGACATTTTTGTACTTCCAACAATCAATGATAGCTTACCCATTTCAATAATTGAAGCTATGCATAGTGGTACTGCTGTAATTTCCACAAATTGCGGAGGAATTCCTGAGCTGATAAAGCATAATAAAACAGGTATTATTGTCGAACCTGGGGACCCTGAACAGCTAGCACATGCATTAAAATTTCTCATTACAAATAAAGAAGTGCGAAATAAAATGAGCACAACTGCGAAAAACCATGCTAAAAACCACTTAACTGTAGACAGCATGGTAGGAAAAATAAAACATTTGTACACTGATTTTTGGGAGATGAATTAAAGTATGAACCATGAACACTCTGCAGTTATTCTTGATTTGAGCGCTAACGGGATTGGCATTATTAGAAGCTTAACAGCAAAAGGTATTAATGTTTACGCTTTTGACACAGAAAAACCATATAAAATAGGAAAATCACGCCTAGCTACTTGCAGTATATGCCCTAGTCCTGTAACTGAGGAAAAGAAACTATTAAACTTCTTAATTAACCTCTCTAAAAAAATTGGTTCAAAACCTGTCTTGTATACAGGAGCAGATGACTACGTACAATTCATTTCCAAAAACCGAGACGAATTGCTAAATTACTTCTTGTTTTTATTACCTGATGATAATTTAGTTGAGCAAGTGCTTGATAAAAACAAAACTTACGAGCTCGCCGTCAAGCATAATATTCCATGTCCAAAAACATATGTAATAGATAGTAAAGAGGAACTTGAAGAGGCTATCTTAAATGTTGAATTCCCATGTATTTTAAAACCTGTTCTCGGCCACGAGTTCAGAAAGAAAATCAACAAAAAAGCAATTGTATTTGATACTCCTGAGCAGTTAAGGAATGATTATTGTTTTTATAGAGAATGCGGACAATTAGTTATTCAAGAACTGATTCCTGGAGACAATCAATGCTTTTATAAAGTAGCTACTCTCTATAATGAAAATATGGAACTACTTGCATTATTCTCCTTACAAAAAAACCATCAGTTTCCTGCCGAATTTGGAACAGGTGCTCATATCGTCAGCAAAAGAGTTCCTGAACTTATCGATATATGTCTCCCATTTTTTGAAGAAATAAAGCTCAAAGGCATAGGCATGGCTGAATTCAAAAAGGATCCAAGAGATGGAATTTATAAATTCATTGAAATAAACCCTCGCTTTTGGCTTACCCATAGTCTCACAGGCCCCTCAGGTATTGACTTTGCCTACACCTATTATTTATACCTCACTAACCAAAACCCAGAGCCTAGATTGAATCAAATAGACGGTATTAAATGGATTTACCTTATAAGGTATTACCTTACTTTCCTTCAAAAGAAAAAAACTTCCGAAATGACATTCAAAGATTTTTATCTGGGGCTGCAAGGTCAAAAAGAGTTTGCTCTATTTGCATGGAATGATCCAATGCCATTTTTCAGAAGCGCATGGTCTCATTTAGTTAATACGTGGAAACGTAAGCGAAAGGAATGATTACTATGTATGATCTTAAGGCGCTCTATTATAAGATTAAAGATTTAAAAATAGCAGAAAAACTTTCTTATTCGATGGGTGAGAAAATTACAGTTATCCCTTCAGAAATTAAGTGTTTAAAATCAACAAAACGAAGTAGTATATATAAATTACTGCTTCAAAGAAAAAATGGTTATTATCCAATTATCTTTAAGGTCTACAATTCGACAGCCTACAAAAATGAAGTAGAGATTAATATTTACAAAAAATCTTACCCCATTTTAAAAGAGTTTTTGCCTCGCATTTATCTTGTAGAAACAGTCAAAAATGAAACCTGGGTCTTTATGGAATTTGTTAATCAAATACGTGGACAATTGACCTTCTCTCCGTCTCACTTTCAATATATTATTCCCAGTATAGCTAAACTTCATGGTCAAACTTTTGAAAATAGGTTTAAAAAGAATGAAAACGTTTGGAGAGATTGGCTACCTGTTTATACTTCTACAAAAAAGAATAGGGCCAAATCTATGAATCAAACAGTTGACCTATTGCATGCAGCAATGAAAGATGATCGTATTGGCCATATTATAAAACCTTATTATTCATCATTAATTAAGCTATACAATAAAGGACCGGATTTCTTTCCTGAATTAACTAAAAATGGATTAGCTATTACGCATGGCGATCTACACATGCAAAATATATGTAGCAAAAATGTTACTGGACATACACCATGGCCTATTCAATTCATTGATTGGGAGTCAGCCAAATACGCTCCAGTATGGTTTGACATGGTTGTATTAGTGGAACTATTGTTAGGCTTCAGAAAAGACTGGCAACCAAATGCAGAGAAAATACGTACTCAGTGTGTGGGTCTATACGTGGCTGAAATGAAAAAACACGGAATTACCTTTAAAACAAACCCTATGATTCTTTATAAAATGGCCTATCTCCAGCGAACCTTGGAAAGAGGCCTTCACACTCAACTGAGAAGGATTGCTGATAATCGTGAAGGTGAGCTCTTAAGTTATCACCTTGAAAAAATTTCAACATGGGGCAGGGAACTAGGAATATACGAATAAATAGATTTTGGAAAATAGCTTTTAGACTATCGATTTAACAATAGTCTAAAAGCTATTTTTACCTTAATGTACAAGCAATTTCCCTTTTCAAAAATACAATATATAGAAACACCAATTTTAAATAAAGGCAGGGAATTTATTTGACTAAATTTTATTATGATTCTAATGAAGAAAGTAAGCACTGCTTGAAAGCGATGTATGACATGCGTAAAAATAAAGAAGAAAAAGACTATGGCAAAGATAAATGCAAAGACAAACATGAAAAAGACTACGGCAAAGATAAATGCAAAGACAAACACGAAAAAGACTACGGCAAAGATAAATGCAAAGACAAACACGAAAAAGACTACGGCAAAGGTAAATGCAAAGACAAACACGAAAAAGACTACGGCAAAGATAAATGCAAAGATAAACATGAAAAAGACTACGGCAAAGGTAAATGCAAAGATAAACATGAAAAAGACTACGGCAAAGATAAATGCAAAGATAAACATGAAAAAGATCATGGCAGAGATAAATGCAAAGATAAACATGAAAAAGATCATGGCAGAGATAAATGCAAAGATAAACATGAAAAAGATCATGGTAGAGATAAATGCAAAGATAAACATGAAAAAGATCATGGTAGAGATAAAGTTGTCTTTTACGAGAAAGACTATGCTAAAAATAAATGTAGATGCAGTAAAAGTTACTACAATTAAGCTATTTGATTCTAACTCTAATTACTTGTAACTAAATAAGTATCAAGAAAGGACTATTGACTCTCAGGTTAATAGCCCTTTTCTTTTTCACAGACAGAATGTCTAAAATATAGCTGCAGTAATCAAGATACTTAAAATTTTCTAGTAATAAAAAAACCACCATGCACAAAGTAAATTGTACATGGTGGTTTTTTATTATTTTAGAAGCAACAGCCTTTATTGGATTTTTTATTTTGACTGTTACAACCAATACAAAATGTTTTCTGTATAAAGACATTTAAAGTTCCAGCCGTAGTAGCAGAAGGATTCGAAACAGTTAATTTTTCAAAGTTTTCAACTTGAAAAGCTCTTGTAGAACCTGCAGGTATAGTCGCTGAGATCGGTAGCCTAGATCCTCTAACAAAAATTGATACCGTAAGACCAGTAGCTACACCAACACCAGTAGCTGCAGCTGATAACTGAAGAAGCGTTTTGTTATGGTTTCTAGTAAAGTCTTCAAAAACAGTTACATCTATAGCATTAGCAGGAACTGCAATAGTTAATGGGATATTTCCTGTTAAATTGGTTCCAGAACCCTCAATTGTATGATTTTCAACAAAGAATTTTTCATTCTCTTTTTTCTTATTATATGAACCCTTAGATGGGTAAGCTGCTTCTACATAATATACTTCATCGTTTTTATTATGGTGACGATAGCTTTTTATAATAATCACTCCTTTTTTATTTATATACTATTTTATTCATTTGTTTATAAAATGTTTGTGTGCTTGTCCAATAATAGTCATTTTCATAAAAAAAGTGATTATTCGACTATCTAATTTCAGGTTAACAACACGGTAAAGGAATTATTTGTATGTAGAGATAAGGTAATTAGAGTAGAAATTTCGCAGAGGTTGGTTGTTTGATAAGCTAATAGAAACAGTAGTAGTGAAGTTTAAGGCGTAAACAAAGATGTAAAATTCAAGTACAATACAATGCTTTAATTGCAGAATTTCACCCCCTCACCATTTGGTGAATAGAAAATGCATTCATGCATGATTACTTTAACAATTAGAGCATTCACCTTTTGTTCCCTCTCAGGTGTCTTTCTGGAATCAAAAGGTGAATCTCCACACCTATACAAATACATATAATAAACTGTTTACAGAGTTAGTTTACGTTCATTGATCATTTTGTAAACTATATCTTCATTGTTTTCTAAAAGCTCTTTAGTAGTGGCACTATGGTTTTTGGCATGGCGAGAAAAATTCGCTTTGCTATACCATTGGTGACATAGAGGACAAGGTAATTCGTTTTCAACTTCATAATTAATTGACGTCCACCTAGTAGAAAAAAAAGGAGATTTATCTGTATTTTCCTTTGTATACGAAGTGTTTTCACGATGTATACGATTTTGTATTCGCTGTGTAGTTGCAGCAACTTCATTTGTACTGGCGTTGTATAGACCATCTTCTAATTCTTCTTTAATGAGCAAATATCCAGCTTCAGACATAGATAACCCTAACTCTTCACAACGTTGTCGAAATTGCTCATATATACTTTCAGGTAACCGAATGGGCAGAACCTTACTTGGTTCTTTTGCTTTTGATTGCCGAGCGTACTTATCCAATTTCCCCAACCTTATCACCTCATTTATACAATTTGTATATACATTCAATACAATTCTTTATTGTTCCTGCTAACGCCTTAACTACATCCTGTATACGCTATGTAGTTAAAGCGTTTTAGAGTGAAACCTATTTACTTAATAAACTTGGTGGATGAAGAGGTGAAAATTGTATCGATAATGCTCCTAAACAATGAGCCCGGATGATGCTAGTTATCAGTAGGATTCACTCTTAGGTTATAGATTCTATATCACTTATACTATCATTAGGCGCTCATTTACCAAGTAAATGAATACCATAAGTATTGGAAGTTCTATTTGAAGAAACAACTGAAAAACTTACAGTTATTTTAATATTTGTTAACAAACCTATATATAATCATTTCAGATAAAGAAGACACGTGTGAATGTATATGTTGGACAAAAGTCGCTAGAGTAATATTTCTTCATCTTTTCCTTATAACAGCTATAAAAGGTCAAGTTATAATTAACTACTCTAATGTATAAAGAACCTCAAGGTTACCTTTCTTCTTTTATCCTTCTTGTATGTCTACTCTCCCCTTCACTGATTTAAGGTAGATGAAATTGCAATAAAAGGAGGTATTGACACTTGATACGTAGATACGTTCTCTGTAAAAAGATCTCTTACAAAAAAAAGAAACGAAAAGCTCATTGTTACAGATCACCCCATTCTGTATATGTTTCCAATTCACAATCTATATTGGTATTTTGTTCCATCCATAACCTCTGTAATCAAAAGTACAGAGGGCCTCAGGGACCTCAGGGGCCTCAAGGGCCTCAGGGACCTCAAGGACCTCAGGGGCCTCAGGGACCTCAAGGACCTCAGGGGCCTCAAGGACCTCAGGGGCCTCAGGGGCCTCAAGGATCTCAAGGGCCTCAGGGACCTCAGGGGCCTCAGGGGCCTCAAGGATCTCAAGGGCCTCAGGGACCTCAGGGGCCTCAGGGGCCTCAAGGATCTCAAGGGCCTCAGGGACCTCAGGGGCCTCAGGGGCCTCAAGGATCTCAAGGGCCTCAGGGACCTCAGGGGCCTCAGGGGCCTCAGGGGCCTCCACTCTCAGATTTAATTCCCTCCACTAATTTATTATATTTTACTTTTTCAGATGGTCAAAAACGCCTATATACCAATAATGATGGGATAGCTCAATATGGAACCACTGAAATATTGGCACCTGAAGAAGCTTCTTATATCAATTTATTTATTAATGGTATTCTACAGCCTGATATTAATTATCAAATTCAAAAAGGAAGCTTAACTTTACTCACAGAAGAAGTACCTTCAAAAGAGGTTCCCATTATTATCCAATTTGTGTTAATTAATAAGGAAGTATAAAAAAGTTTATAAATTCTAAGATAGTCATAAAAAAAAGAACTGACTTCCCCAGTTGGGAAATCAGCTAAAAAATAGAATACATTAGTTAGTTTACAACAAATTCAACCACAATAGGGGTAGCAGATGCAAGGGTGTCTCCATCAGGAATGGTAATAAAACTATTAGTAACTGTTGAAGTATCACCTGTTTGAATTTGCCCGTTAATATAAAGATTATAATAAGCAGGAGCAGTTGGAAAAACTGTAGCAGCTGTTCCTCCATCAGTAGTAAAAGCTGTAGCAAGAATACTATAGGTAGCGCCAGTACCTGTTCCTGCTCCTGCAGTGCTACTAAACCTTAAAGAATTCATAAAGGGCTTAACGATTGGCATTTATGATCCTCCCTTCTTAATTATTGAATTATTTATCGCTCTTCTTTTTTAAAAATTTTAAAATGCTTCTTTACGAATACACTTTGAAATCATTAAAGGAAATATAAAACAATGCTAATTCTCTATTTATTATTCTTCTACTTTAATTTAGAAACGGCAAAAGACCTAAATGGTAAAAAAGATTGTTCACCATTTAAAAATTTGGACTACCTCTATAGACTATTGACCGTGGCAAATAATAGAAATCTGACTATTAATAGATAGAGGGGATATTAACATTCTTTCTACATCCCATGCTTCGAAAGGAGAATAAGACATATGCCTATTATTAAACCTGTTTTTACAGCCACTAGTACAATTGCTGGAGATATTACAGTAGCAACAGCAACGAGTGTGGCTCCTACCCCAGCAAGATTTACAACATTTGTAACGGCCCCAATGGTTGCAGGAGGAGTCACATCGATACCTGCTGGAAGCTTTATTGATGATGTAGGAGCAACAATCACAGCTTTGCCTGATGTAACAGCTAATTCTTACGCTAATATATATATCAATGGAGTCATGCAACCTACTAATGTCTACACTTTATCTACTACAGCCTTAAATATTGATGATACTGTAACTGTTGGAGCACCTGTAATTGTAGAATTTGTTACTCACTCTGCAACTTCTACCTCAACTCCAACTAGTACGTTATCTGTCACTACCGTAATTAATACGTAATCCTATATAAAATAAAAAACATGACAAACCTTTAATCTTGTCATGTTTTTTATTTTATATTGGAGTGTAACATTTGAATTTCCAATATAAATAATTGCTCTTTATATAGACTCGTAAAAAAGATTCTTTTTAAATATGCCTTTTATTGTCCAATCAACTGAAAACCCTATTCTATATACTATAGTGTAAGAAAATAAAGGAGTGATTGATATAAACTTACAAGATATAAAAGGCTCTTATAATTTGGTGGCTGGCTTAGGAAGCTGGTGTGGCCCAGCGCTTTATTCCGAACGTCACGGTTTGAGAAGGCATTCGTTTCCTCTTGATTGGATGCAATCTCCTTTTCTCCCTGACGTAAATACATTATTAAGAAACAAATTTCAAGGTTTTATGGAAGTAGAAAACATAATTGAAAAAGACATACTAGCTAATTATGTAGATGATAATGGATATCCTATTTTTAAATCCGGCACTTCTGAATCAATAAGAGCTCATTATGTTACAGATATTAAATATAACATTGACTCTGTTCACGACTTTCCTATGGTTCCTAACCAAGACTGGTCTGTCCAATACCCACCTTATAAAATAAGATTAGATCATCGTATTCAAACATTTCTTAATCAAATTGCACAAAGTCAACGTACGTTATTTATAAGATATGAATGGATGCCCACAAGCTACGAAGACGTAATTAACTTAAAATCAATTTTAACAGACATGACTAACGGTAACTTTAACCTTCTGTTAGTTGAGACTGTTGACGAAGAATTACATGGAGTAAAAGACATGAATTTTGGAACACCTGAAGACAAAATTTGTTGGGTTCAAGTTTCGCGAGATAATTGCACCAATACTTCTGTTTGGAATGATTTATTAAGCGGAATAACACTATTAAATTAAACGTTACTCTTTTTTCCTATAATATATAAAAGAAAAGGGACAAGTATACAAGCAAACCTCCTTAATTTTCATATTAATATAATAGAAACATATAAAGGAGGTTACACTTTGAGTTGTTCTAAAAAAAGAAAGTGCTACTGTAGTTGTCTAAATTCCAAACCTTCAAGAAAAAAAGAAAAAAATTGTAAAAAAACAAGATGTGCAGAGAAAAATTATTTTTGTTCCAATAGATATAATAATGCACTTATTGAAACTGATACAAGACAAGAGATCCTCAGTGATCAAGTTTCTGATTCAATCATTCTTGTGAAAAACTCCTGTGATGTTACTATTACTGCAACAGATACACAGACAACCATATTTCTTCAAAGCTTCATACAAATATTAACCATTTTCTTACTTTCAATAGGTCTCGATGCCAATTCAATAAGGCTGTTTTTACAAGAAGTTTCTCAGACCGCAAGGTCACTTCAATTAAATAGACAAAGAGTTATCGTTAAAAACAGTAAAGGTGTCAATGTAACAACATCCAATAACGATACAGCTGTTTTTATACAAAATTTTTTACAAGCGTTGACCTTATTACTAACTCCTTAGAAAACCATTGACCCTTTAATAACCTGTTAATAGAATTGTTGAAAATACTATGCGAACAGAGTTATGACAATTAGTATCTTCAATATATCCTCATAAATTAACTAACAGTGTACAAGCTATTGAAAATTCTTTGCTACTACAGCCTGTACACTATTTTATTACAGAGAAAGTTATCTAAAGCCACTACATTTATAGAATGCCTATATTACAACAAAAAGCAAAACACTTTTTATAACCTCTATGTAAACGATTTTCCATAACTATAAAAGAGTTTTTCATTCATCATAAATACATATGTAATACTCATAAAAAAGAAGCGTGTTAACACACATTCCATATCTAGGGACAAATAAGTAACGCTTGAAGAAAGAAATGGAGTAATTCAGTAACTTATAAATTACCTATAAGTAAACGTTTTTTCTATCCGTATTTCCCATTTCTTAATGTAGCAAGTAATTGTTCTAAATTGTATTTTCTCGCAATAGGAAATAAGCTTTTCCCTGGTTCTCCTTCATACTTCTGAAAAAGATCCAATATAATAGGTCGGTTTTCTTCATGAAATTTATCAATTTTGTAAAAGCTTTGTTTAACCAATTTTTCAGTTATTTTTATGTGCATTTGTTTATTCTGTTCTCGTATTAAAAATCGTTCTTTAGATTCTTTAGGGACAACATCTAAAAAAATAATAATATCGGCTTTACTAAAACGTAAATCATACGTATCTAGATATCCCCATCCCTCAACAATCCAACTTGCTGTATTTAACACCTTTTCCAACCTTTTTTTAAAATATCTCTTTCTTTGCCGAATTTGCGTTATTTTTCTCATTTTAGGTTCTCTAAACCACAAATCTAAATGATGGATAGGTATATGTAATTTTTCACTTAACTGTGTAGCTAGTGTAGTTTTACCAGAACAAGAATTTCCTAATATAACAATTTTATACACAAATATCACCTCAATTCATGTATAAAATTAAATCAAGCTATTTATTACCATTTCTATACATTCAATTATGCTCGTTACGTACAAAACATCGTGAATCTTAATTCAAAAAGCTATCCAACAAATGACTTGCTGGATAGCTTTTTAACTGTTACTTATTTTCTTATAACAAATTTAATAGTAACTTGAACCGATTCTCCTTCTATACTAACTATCTGCACAACAGCTGAATCCTCTCCTATAAAGTTTACGTTAGGGATGTAAATAAACTCGCCTGTCTCCGTATTAAGTTTAAATTTACCATTCTTCGTCCCTTTGACGATTTGATATTTAAGAGGTAGGTTTTTGACTGTACAAGCATCGATTTCACCACATATTTTCTTGTTAATGGTTCCTTTTATACATTGATCAGATACCTTTATAGGACATTTACCTTTTGATTTAGTTTTGCGTGGATCTCGCAACGATTTCTTTTTAGTATTAGATTTACCAGGAACTGGTGTGGGTGCCGGCGACACTCTTCTTTCCACGATGAAAGTAAGTGCTGCTTCACTTGAAGCTCCATCCGAATTAGTAACTCTTATAATCACCGTATCGGTCCCCACAAAATTAACATTAGGGACATAAATGAACTGGCCTGTATTCTGATTAATTCTAAACTGGCCGTTTTGAGGACCTGTTATAGCTTGATAAGTTAGTGGTAAAGAATTTGGATCAAAAGCAATGAGCTGACCAGTAGTAAGGGTATTAACAAATAACTTAATTACTTGCCCTACCACATTAGGAGGCTGAGGGTCTCTGCCTACTACAACTGTTACCACTACGAGCAATTCTGTTCCTAAATCATCTCGTACTAATACAGTAAAAGTGTCTGTTCCTACAAAATTAGGTGCAGGCTGGTAGACAAACCTTCCATTGGAATCAACGGTTACGCTACCACTTAAAGGAGCTGTTGCTAGTGTGTAATTTAATGGACGTTCTAGCAAATTAGTTACCTGAATATTACCAACCACTTGAACACCCTGCAAAGTAGCAAAGGTATTATTTCCTGGAGTAATTATATTATTGCTTGCAGTAGAATTAATGGT
This sequence comes from Priestia megaterium, assembly GCF_009497655.1. Lineage (NCBI taxonomy): Bacteria > Bacillati > Bacillota > Bacilli > Caryophanales > Bacillaceae > Priestia > Priestia megaterium. The sequence goes on from NZ_CP023319.1 coordinate 46,019, forward strand.
AACAATTGAAAACGCTTGTTGTCCGTCACTGTTTCTTACAGATACCACAAATTGATCCTGACCAATAAATCCTAAATTTGGTGTATAACTAAACGTTCCATCTGATCGTAGTACAAGTACTCCATTTGTTGGTGGGGTAGCCACAGCAAAGGTAAGAGGTCTTCCAAGTGCATCTGTTGCGATGATTTGGCTTTCAATAATTTGACCAGTTGGTGTGGTTAAAAGCTGATTTTCAACTGTAATTAGATCATTAACTCCCTGAATCAAAACAGTAACACTAGTTGTTGCTGACTGACCAAGATTATTTGTAACAATTACTGTGAAAGAATCTATACCAGTAAATCCTGGATTCGACGTATAGCTAAATGAACCGTCCGGATTAAAATTCACTGTTCCGTTTGCTGGTAGACTCTGAACTTGGTAGGTTAATGGATTACCCAATGCATCCACTGCCGTAACCTGACCGGTAACAGGTTGATTCGTTACTCCTTGAAGCGTAAGAGGGGTAACAACAATGCTATCTTGTTGTTCTTGAACAACTATCCGCACAATACCAATTGCAGAGTCGCCTCTGTCATTTTGAATTAATACAGTAAAACTATCTACTCCAAAAAATGCTGGACTTGGTGTATAGCTAAACGTTCCATCTGCATTTACCACAGCTGCTCCATTGGATGGAGATGCATTTAAAGAAAATCTAATTGGTCTCCCAAGATTATCAGTAGCTGATATCGTCCCTGAGACAGTTACACCTTGCTGAGTCTGTACTGTGATGTCTTGTGGTGTAATAGTACTTTGAACCGGATCAATTATAATTGAAACTGAAGCAATTGCTTGATCTCCTTGATCATTTTGAACCAGAACGTCAAATTGATCTGTTCCACTCACACCAGGAGTCGGTGTATAAACAAACGTTCCATCTGGATTTAAAATAACCGTTCCATAAGCAGGGAGATTGTTAAGGGTGTAGGTTAGTGGCCTATTTAGCTGATCTCGAACTGAAAGTTCACCATTTACACTCTGCCCTTCTACTGTTCGAACAATGGTATTACTGGCTACAATTTGATTAGCCAATTGTGTAACAGTTATTTGAACCGTAGTAGCTGCATTTAAACCCGTTTCGTTTTGAACAGACACTGTAAAAGAATCCGTTCCGACGAATCCTGGATTTGGTGTATACGTAAAAGTGCCGTCTGGGTTTAGTATTAAAATTCCATTCACTGGTCCGCCAAGTAAGGTATAAGTTAATGCTTCTCCTTGTGGGTCAATAGCTACAATACTTCCTGTTACAGGCTGCTGTTCGGTTGTTGATAGTGCTTGATTAGCTACAATTGGCGCCTGTTCTATCGGTCCCTGAGTGACAACAGAAATAGTTGCAACAGCTGTATTGCCAAGAACATCGCTTACAAGTACTTGAAATTGATCTGTTCCAAAGAATCCAGTATTTGGCGTATAGATAAATGTCCCATCTGGGTTAACTATGACAGATCCACTATTTGGATTAGACGTAAGCGTATAAAACAATTGGTTTCCACTCAAATTTGTAGCACTTACTTGCCCAGAAACTGGCGTATTGAATAAAGTCGTTATTTCACTATTTACCACTGAAATTCTGTCTCCTACTACTACTGTCACAACAGCATTAGCAATACTTTGATTTCCAGCTGAATCTATAACAACGATATCGAAGATATCTTCTCCTGTGAATCCAGGATTGGGCGTATAAACTAAAGTTCCATCTTGATTTAATACAACAGTTCCATTTGATGGCGGAATGGCTACAGCATAACTTAATGGAGAGCCTGCTGGATTCACAGTAGCAATAGACCCACTTACAGGTTGATTTGCTAAAGTAGTTAAAGTTAGCCCTTCAGCGCTAATCGGTAAATCTTGAGACTGAACTTCTACAGTAATAGTTCCAAACCCCTGGTTTCCAAGAGGATCTCTGGCAAAAACAGAGAATGAATCTGTTCCTACAAAACTTGGGTTCGGCGTGTACGTAAATGTTCCATCTGAATTAATAATGGCAGTACCATTAAGTGGTGCTAAATTTAGACCATATACTAGTGGATCTCCTTCAGGGTCAAAGGCAGGAACTTGCCCTGTTACAAACTGACCCTGTACAGTTGATAGTGATAAATCTACGACAATCGGTGGTTGGTTCACTCGAATTACACTGATAGTTACAAGAGATTGTGCACTAGCTCCACGACTATCCCTTACCTCCACTGTGAAAGAATCCAAACCAATAAAATTAGGATTTGGGGTATATAAAAAGGTACCATCTGGATTTACCACAGCTGTTCCATTAAAAGGAGTACCCGATAAACTAAAAATGAGTAAGTTATCGTCTGGATCTGTGGCAAAAACTTGCCCACTAATTGCTACATTTTCTATAGTCTGAAGGATAACATCACTTGTAATTGGCGAACTGTTCACGTCGATAACTGTAACATTTACAATAGACACTGCTGTGAGACCTGTTGAATCTTCTACAATAACCGTAAATAAATCTGGACCTACATAATTAGAATTAGGTGAATATATAAAACTGCCATCTATATTTACTACGGCGCTTCCATTGACTGGAGAAGTGCCTAAACGATAAGTGAGCAAATCCCCATTCGGATCGCTTCCTACTACCTGGCCAGTTACAGATTGATTTTCAGGAGTGGTAACCGAATAATTAGGTACAGTGGGTGGCTGTTCAACTGGTATAACAATAACAAATACATTCGTAATAATAAACTGTCCAGCTGGATCGGCTATACGTACAGTAAATGTATCATTTCCAGCAAAATTCTCATTTGGTACATAAGTGAATAACCCTTCTTGATTGATTACGGCTGTTCCATTAGTCGGTAGATCTTGTAAGGTGTACGTCAGAGGATCTCCTTCGGGATCAGTTGCTACGATTTGGCCTGTAACAGGGCTTTCTTCAAAAGTAGTAACCGTAATAACATCTGGACCTACTGGTGGATCATTTACTGGCAGAATCGTAATCGTGATGGTGGAAACGGCTGTTTCTCCTTGGCCGTCGCTTACTACCACACTAAAGCTATCTACCCCGTTGTAATTTTCGTTTGGCGTATACGTGTAGGTCCCGTCTGAATTTACTACCACCGTTCCATTTGCTGGACCTGTCAGTAACCCATATGTTAGGGGATTTCCGTCCACATCTGTTGCCACCACTTGGCTATTTAAACTCGTGTCTTCGTTGATCACAAACTCATAGTTCGGCACCACTGGTACATCGTTCACTGGCGTGACTGTCACAAATACATTTGTCACTATAAATGCGCCCGACGGGTCGCTTATTAACACCGTAAATGTATCCGGACCATTATAATTTCCATTTGGTGTATACGTGAACGTACCATCTGGATTTACCACTGCCACTCCGTTTGTTGGCGGATCTTGTAAGCTGTACGTCAGCACCTCTCCATCTGGATCAAACGCTGTAATTTGACTCGACACTGGCGTATCTTCATTGGTAACCAACGTCACCACCACTGGACCTACTGGTGGATCGTTTACTGGCAGAATCGTAATCGTGATGGTGGAAATGGCCGTTCCTCCTTGGCCGTCGCTTACTACGACACTAAAGCTATCTACCCCGTTGTAATTTTCATTTGGCGTATACGTGTAGGTTCCGTCTGGATTTACTACCACCGTTCCATTCACCGGACCTGTCAGTAACCCGTACGTTAGGGGATTTCCGTCCACATCCGTTGCCACCACTTGGCTATTTAAACTCGTGTCTTCGTTGATCACAAACTCATAGTTCGGCACCACTGGTACATCGTTCACTGGCGTGACCGTTACAAATACATTTGTCACTATAAATGCGCCCGACGGGTCGCTTATTAACACCGTAAATGTATCCGGACCATTATAATTTTCATTTGGCGTATACGTGAACGTACCATCTGGATTTACCACTGCCACTCCGTTTGTTGGCGGATCTTGTAAGCTGTACGTCAGCACCTCTCCATCTGGATCAAACGCTGTAATTTGACTCGATACTGCCGTATCTTCATTGGTAACCAACGTCACCACCACTGGACCTACTGGTGGATCATTTACTGGCAGAATCGTAATCGTGATGGTGGAAATGGCTGTTCCTCCTTGGCCGTCGCTTACTACCACACTAAAGCTATCTACCCCGTTGTAATTTTCGTTTGGCGTATACGTGTAGGTCCCGTTTGAATTTACTACCACCGTTCCATTTGCTGGACCTGTGAGTAACCCATATGTTAGGGGATTTCCGTCCACATCTGTTGCCACCACTTGGCTATTTAAACTCGTGTCTTCATTGATCACAAACTCATAATTCGGCACCACTGGTGCATCGTTCACTGGCGTAACCGTTACTAATACATTTGTCACTATAAATGCGCCCGACGGGTCGCTTATTAACACCGTAAATGTATCCGGACCATTATAATTTTCATTTGGCGTATACGTGAACGTACCATCTGGATTTACCACTGCCACTCCGTTTGTTGGCGGATCTTGTAAGCTGTACGTCAGCACCTCTCCATCTGGATCAAACGCTGTAATTTGACTCGATACTGCCGTATCTTCATTGGTAACCAGCGTTACCACCACCGGACCTACTGGTGGATCATTTACTGGCAGAATCGTAATTGTAATGGTTGAAACCGCCGTTCCTCCTTGGCCATCGCTTACTACGACGCTAAAGCTATCTACCCCGTTGTAATTTTCATTTGGCGTATACGTGTAGGTTCCGTCTGGATTTACTACCACCGTTCCATTCACCGGACCTGTCAGTAACCCGTACGTTAGGGGATTTCCGTCCACATCTGTTGCCACCACTTGGCTATTTAAACTCGTGTCTTCGTTGATCACAAACTCATAGTTCGGCACCACTGGTACATCGTTCACTGGCGTGACCGTCACAAATACATTTGTCACTATAAATGCGCCCGACGGGTCGCTTATTAACACCGTAAATGTATCCGGACCATTATAATTGCCATTCGGTGTATACGTGAACGTACCATCTGGATTTACCACAGCCACTCCGTTTGTTGGCGGATCTTGTAAGCTGTACGTCAGCACCTCTCCATCTGGATCAAACGCTGTAATTTGACTCGACACTGGCGTATCTTCATTGGTAACCAACGTCACCACCACTGGACCTACTGGTGGATCATTTACTGGCAGAATCGTAATTGTAATGGTTGAAACCGCCGTTCCTCCTTGGCCATCGCTTACTACGACGCTAAAGCTATCTACCCCGTTGTAATTTTCATTTGGCGTATACGTGTAGGTTCCGTCTGGATTTACTACCACCGTTCCATTCACCGGACCTGTCAGTAACCCGTACGTTAGGGGATTTCCGTCTACATCCGTTGCCACCACTTGGCTATTTAAACTCGTGTCTTCGTTGATCACAAACTCATAGTTCGGCACCACTGGTACATCGTTCACTGGCGTGACTGTCACAAATACATTTGTCACTATAAATGCGCCCGACGGGTCGCTTATTAACACCGTAAATGTATCCGGACCATTATAATTGCCATTTGGCGTATACGTGAACGTACCATCTGGATTTACCGCAGCCACTCCGTTTGTTGGCGGATCTTGTAAGCTGTACGTCAGCACCTCTCCATCTGGATCAAACGCTATAATTTGACTCGATACTGCCGTATCTTCATTGGTAACCAACGTCACCACCACTGGACCTACTGGTGGATCATTTACTGGCAGAATCGTAATCGTGATGGTGGAAATGGCTGTTCCTCCTTGGCCATCGCTTACTACGACACTAAAGCTATCTACCCCGTTGTAATTTTCATTTGGCGTATACGTGTAGGTTCCATCTGGATTTACTACCACCGTTCCATTCACCGGACCTGTCAGTAACCCGTACGTTAGGGGATTTCCGTCTACATCCGTTGCCACCACTTGGCTATTTAAACTCGTGTCTTCATTGATCACAAACTCATAATTCGGCACCACTGGTGCATCGTTCACTGGCGTAACCGTTACTAATACATTTGTCACTATAAATGCGCCCGACGGGTCGCTTATTAACACCGTAAATGTATCCGGACCATTATAATTGCCATTTGGTGTATACGTGAACGTACCATCTGGATTTACCACTGCCACTCCGTTTGTTGGCGGATCTTGTAAGCTGTACGTCAGCACCTCTCCATCTGGATCAAACGCTGTAATTTGACTCGATACTGCCGTATCTTCGGTTGTAACCAACGTCACCACCACCGGACCTACTGGTGAATCATTTACTGGCAGAACCGTAATCGTGATGGTGGAGATGGCTGTTCCTCCTTGGCCGTCGCTTACTAGTACGGTAAATTGGTCAGTTCCATTAAAGTTTGCATTCGGTGTATAGGTATACATCCCATCTAACCCTACGTTTACTATTCCGTTCACTGGAGCATTTTGTAACGAATAATCCAGCTGATTACCATCAATATCAGTTGCAATTACCATAGAAGTTACAGGTGTGTCTTCGTTAGTCGTCAACTGATAATTTGGAACAATTGGAGAATCATTTATTGGAATAACTGTAACGATAACTGATGCAGTAGCATTTCCTCCTAAGTTATCAGTTATATATACTACAAAAGCATCTGAACCGTTAAAGTTTGCATTCGGTGTATACGTAAATATTCCTGTATTAGAATCAATTGTTACTACTCCATTAATGGGTGGGTTTTCAATAGTGTAAACAAGTGGATTTCCATTTACATTAGTAGCAATTACTTGATTTGTTACTGGTGTGTCTTCATCAGTAGAGATTTGCAAATCCTGTGAAGTTGTAGTTCCGTTTGTTTCAAGGACCGTTACAAAAATAGTCGATAGTGCAGTGGCTCCTTCTGGGTCTGTTATTAATATGGTGAATTGATCATTACCTATGAAATTGTTATTAGGTGTATAAATGAATGTACCATCTTGATTTATGACAGCTGTACCATTATCTGGATTTTGTTGAAGAGTATAGGTTAGAGTAACGTTGTCAGGGTCTGAAGCAGGTATGCTGCTTGTAACAGGAAGATTAATGGTCGTTGTAACAGCTCTATCTCCTCCTACTGGCGGATCGTTTACAGGCACGATTGTTAAGGTCACAGTAGAAAGGGAAGTTCCTCCTTTACCATCTGATACCAGCACACCAAAAGTATCCATTCCGTTATAATTTAAATTTGGTGTATAGGTAAATACTCCATTTGCCCCTAATACAACACTTCCATTTGACGGAGGCGGATTCAGCAAAGTAAATGTCAACGGATCCCCATCTGGATCAAAAGCTGGAATTTGATTTGTAAGAGGTGTATCTTCATTAATTGTAAATGCTAAATCAGCGGTGATTGGAGGGTCATTCACTGGAATTACGTTTATTGTAACGGTCGAAACCGCCGTTCCCCCCTGACCATCTGACACCAATACCGTAAATTGATCTGTCCCATTAAAATCTAGGTTTGGCTGGTAGCTAAATGTTCCATCTCCATTCACCACAGCTACTCCGTTTACTGGCGCAGCCTGTAGCTGATAACTAAGAGGATTTCCATCCACATCTGTCCCTACCACTACTCCTACCACAGGACTATCTTCTTGCGTACTGAACGTGTAGTTCGGCACCGTTGGTGCATCATTCACTGGCGTGACTGTTACCGTCACCGTTGAAACTGCCGTTCCTCCTTGACCATCTGACACCAACACGGTAAACTGATCCGTCCCATTAAAGTTCAGGTTCGGCTGATAACTAAACGTTCCATCCGTATTCACCACGGCCACTCCGTTGCCTGGTGCCGTTTGTAGGCTAAACGTTAACGGGTTTCCATCGGGATCTACCGCCACTACTTGATTGATTAACGTGCTATCTTCCGCAATCGTAAAGCTAACATTGGACGTAGTTGGGGGATCATTGACAGGGATAACGTTGATGGTCACCGTTGAAACTGCCGTTCCTCCCTGACCGTCTGACACCAATACCGTAAACTGATCCGTCCCATTAAAATTCAAGTTTGGTTGATAACTAAACGTTCCATTTGCATTCACGGCAGCTATTCCATTTGTTGGACCATTTTGCAGCTCATAACTAAGAGGATTTCCATCCACGTCCGTTCCTACCACTGCTCCTACCACAGGGCTGTCTTCTTGCGTACTAAACGTGTAATTTGGCACCGTCGGTGCATCATTCACTGGCGTGACTATTACCGTCACCGTTGAAACTGCCGTTCCTCCTTGGCCATCTGACACCAACACGGTAAACTGATCCGTCCCATTAAAGTTCAGGTTCGGCTGATAACTAAACGTTCCATCCGTATTCACCACGGCCACTCCGTTGCCCGGTGCCGTTTGTAAGCTAAACGTTAACGGATTTCCATCGGGATCTACCGCCACTACTTGATTGATTAACGTGCTATCTTCCGCAATCGTAAAACTAACATTGGACGTAATTGGGGGATCATTGACAGGGATAACGTTGATGGTCACCGTTGAAACCGCCGTTCCTCCCTGACCGTCTGACACCAATACCGTAAACTGATCCGTCCCATTAAAATTCAGGTTTGGTTGATAACTAAACGTTCCATCTGCATTCACGGCAGCTATTCCATTTGTTGGACCATTTTGCAGCTCATAACTAAGAGGGTTTCCATCCACGTCCGTTCCTACCACTGCTCCTACCACAGGACTGTCTTCTTGCGTACTAAACGTGTAATTTGGCACCGTCGGTGCATCATTCACTGGCGTGACTATTACCGTCACCGTTGAAACTGCCGTTCCTCCTTGGCCATCTGACACCAACACGGTAAACTGATCCGTCCCATTAAAGTTCAGGTTCGGCTGGTAGCTAAACGTTCCATCCGTATTCACCACGGCCACTCCGTTGCCCGGTGCCGTTTGTAGGCTAAACGTTAACGGATTTCCATCGGGATCTACCGCCACTACTTGATTGATTAACGTGCTATCTTCCGCAATCGTAAAACTAACATTGGACGTAATTGGGGGATCATTGACAGGGATAACGTTGATGGTCACCGTTGAAACCGCCGTTCCTCCCTGACCGTCTGACACCAATACCGTAAACTGATCCGTCCCATTAAAATTCAAGTTTGGTTGATAACTAAACGTTCCATTTGCATTCACGGCAGCTATTCCATTTGTTGGACTATTTTGCAGCTCATAACTAAGAGGATTTCCATCCACGTCCGTTCCTACCACTGCTCCTACCACAGGGCTGTCTTCTTGCGTACTAAACGTGTAATTTGGCACCGTCGGTGCATCATTCACTGGCGTGACTATTACCGTCACCGTTGAAACTGCCGTTCCTCCTTGGCCATCTGACACCAACACGGTAAACTGATCCGTCCCATTAAAGTTCAGGTTCGGCTGATAACTAAACGTTCCATCCGTATTCACCACGGCCACTCCGTTGCCCGGTGCCGTTTGTAAGCTAAACGTTAACGGATTTCCATCGGGATCTACCGCCACTACTTGATTGATTAACGTGCTATCTTCCGCAATCGTAAAACTAACATTGGACGTAATTGGGGGATCATTGACAGGGATAACGTTGATGGTCACCGTTGAAACCGCCGTTCCTCCCTGACCGTCTGACACCAATACCGTAAACTGATCCGTCCCATTAAAATTCAAGTTTGGTTGATAACTAAACGTTCCATTTGCATTCACGGCAGCTATTCCATTTGTTGGACCATTTTGCAGCTCATAACTAAGAGGATTTCCATCCACGTCCGTTCCTACCACTGCTCCTACCACAGGACTGTCTTCTTGCGTACTAAACGTGTAATTTGGCACCGTCGGTGCATCATTCACTGGCGTGACTATTACCGTCACCGTTGAAACTGCCGTTCCTCCTTGGCCATCTGACACCAACACGGTAAACTGATCCGTCCCATTAAAGTTCAGGTTCGGCTGGTAGCTAAACGTTCCATCTGCATTTACCACGGCCACTCCGTTGCCCGGTGCCGTTTGTAGGCTAAACGTTAACGGGTTTCCATCAGGATCTACCGCCACTACTCGGTTGATTAACGTGCTATCTTCCGCAATCGTAAAGCTAACATTGGACGTAATTGGGGGATCATTGACAGGGATAACGTTGATGGTCACCGTCGAAACCGCCGTTCCTCCTTGGCCATCTGACACCAATACCGTAAATTGATCACTTCCATTAAAATTCAAGTTTGGTTGATAACTAAACGTTCCATTTGCATTTACTACTGCTACTCCATTTGTTGGCCTATTTTGCAGCTGATAGCTAAGAGAATTCCCATCTACATCGGTCCCTACGACTGCTCCTACCACAGGACTGTCTTCTTGCGTACTAAACGTGTAATTTGGCACCGTCGGTGCATCATTCACTGGCGTGACTATTACCGTCACCGTTGAAACTGCCGTTCCTCCTTGGCCATCTGACACCAACACGGTAAACTGATCCGTCCCATTAAAGTTCAGGTTCGGCTGGTAGCTAAACGTTCCATCTGCATTCACCACGGCCACTCCGTTGCCCGGTGCCGTTTGTAGGCTAAACGTTAGCGGGTTTCCATCAGGATCTACCGCCACTACTCGGTTGATTAACGTGCTATCTTCCGCAATCGTAAAGCTAACATTGGACGTAATTGGGGGATCATTGACAGGGATAACGTTGATGGTCACCGTCGAAACCGCCGTTCCTCCTTGGCCATCTGACACCAATACCGTAAATTGATCACTTCCATTAAAATTCAAGTTTGGTTGATAACTAAACGTTCCATTTGCATTTACTACTGCTACTCCATTTGTTGGCCTATTTTGCAGCTGATAGCTAAGAGAATTCCCATCTACATCGGTCCCTACGACTGCTCCTACCACAGGGCTATCTTCTTGTGTAGTAAACGTGTAGTTTGGCACCGTCGGTGCATCGTTCACCGGCGTTACTGTCACTGTTACTGTCGAAACGGCCGTGCCTCCCTGACCATCTGAGACCAACACGGTAAACTGATCGCTTCCGTTGAAATTTAAATTGGGGGTATACGTGTAACCTCCACTATTAGTTACGGTAACTGTTCCGTTTGTTGGTGGAGATTGTAATTGGAAGGTAAGTAAGTCACCATCTACATCTGTAGCTTGTATCTGACCAACTAAAGGGGTATCTTCATTAGTGATAACTGCATAGTTTTGAGTAACAGGATTATCGTTTACAGGCGTATTGATTATGGTAACTACAGAGGTAGCTGTTCCTCCTTGCCCATCGTCTACAATAACTGTAAATTGATCCGTTCCGTTAAAGTTTAAATTTGGGGTATAGACAAATTGACCATTAGGATTAACAGTTACTATTCCATTAGTCGGCCTCGTACCAACACGATAAGTTAGAGGATTCCCATCAATATCACTGCCAATGACTGTTCCAATAGCTACAGTATCTTCAGGGTTTGTAATAGTATAATTTGGAACTGTGGGAGGAGTGTTAATAGCTGTTACACTATTGACAGGAGAAGCACCTGATCCTGTTAATACGTTTCCTGGTGTACTTTCAAATTGGTAATTAATAAAAACTTGATTGCCAAGAGAAGAGATTGATGTTAGAGGGCCAGCTACTCTAACCTGATATGTCAAAACCCGAGTTTGATTAATATTTAATGTACCAAGCGACAAACCATTTCGGATATCTGCATTTGTCTGAGTAACTCCATCCACTTGCAAACTATTAGGAATAAAGGTTGTTGCTGAAGACAATGGATCTGTAGCTATTAGAACATTGGCCGAAGCTGTGCCGGTATTACTTACTTGGACTGTATAAGTAATAATATCTCCTGTTCGAGCAGATGTAGCATTAGCAGACTTCGATACATTTAAAACAGGCGCATTAATATCTACTTGAAGAGCTAAAGCACTAATAACGTAAGTATCTCCATTTGTCGTCCCACGTACGACGGCACTGGTTTGGTTATTTGATAACCGAGCTGAGACGTCAATATTGGTAATATCCCACCCCTGCCTAGCACCCGATAAGCTTCCTCCGGGTGTGCTATTTAAACTGCCAAATTGTCCACTTGTATCTAATACACCACTATCATTATTAATTTGAGAAGCAAAAAAGTTATTTATAGGATTATTCGGTCCCGAAACTGGTTGCAAAGCTGCAACCGTAGGGCCGAATTGGAGCTGATCACCTACTATAGCTGAATCCCCTTCAATAGCACTTACTAATAATCTACCATTTACTGTTCCTGTAATAGGTGTACCAAATCCAGTTACAGCTGCAGTAGAGCTTCCTGTAGATGAACTGGTCAATTCTGCTCCAACAAAAATAGACAAGTTTCGAGATTTCTGTAACGGATCAGCATATACTACGGCCAATGTCCACCCAGCTGCATTTGCATTGTTTTCTGTTGTACTTTGTGTTCCAGGAACACCCTGTACTGAATACGTACCTGCTTGAGAAATCAAATTTGTCACGTTTGCACTGCGCACATAATAAAAGCTTGAAGTCGTTAAGGTAAAACGTGTTGCTGTATCTGGCTGCACACTAACTGTTCTGATAGGAGTAATAAAAGTCACAGCGTTATTTAAAGCTGCGCTAACATCTTCTCCACCATAAAGATAGCTTCCACCCCATATTAATTCTGCATAAAGAATTTGAGTAGTGCTAGATGGGAGTCTTAAAACTGCACTAGAAGAGTTTTGCAGATAATTTGCCGTAGTTCCTGTAGGAAACGATCCATCTATGGAGCTTGGATTTACACTGAAAAAAGTTCCTATTGAGCCTGCTGTTCCAGGAGCATTAGCATTGGCTTGCTTATTTAAGCCAAAAGTGTTTCCTGTAAATGTAACAGCCCCATTAGCGTTGGTTAAAAACCGATTAACATATGGCATTTACTCACCTCTGATAACAAAATAAATCGTAACAGTATATGTAAAGTACCAATAGAAATGTGTATATAGACCCGTCTTATTTTGGGTACAAAAGATAATATTTTTCAGATTGTTAAATCGTAACAACGCTCGTTCTGACTTAAAATATGTATAAATAATATTATCTGTTTTCTAATTTAGGAGTCTAAAAAGTTATAAAAAATCCTACTCCCACCGTTTCGCTGAACTTCTTTTCTACGCTCAATCACAAATATTCCTCTAATCGTTCCAAAAAAATAAGCTGCAAAGTTAGTTTTTATACGATTGCTTTTATAAGCAAAAACAGTCTCTTTAAACGCTTGAACAGGAAGGAAACTTAAATCTTCCAGGGGCTTTTCTAAACAACTCGCTTTGTAAGCTAATCGGACTTTTCTCCATAAATCATAAATATCATCTGCACATGAAAAAAAAGGTGTTACAGCATTTTTAAAAGATTTTGGTATGTAAGATGGTACATAATCAGACGAGAGTTTAAAATTAACATCACTACGTATATATTTATTTAAATCTTTTAAAGATAAATTATAGGTAGACTGTTTTTTTGTGTCTTTACTCTTACTCTCCCAAGCGTTCTCAGTATTTTCTGTTTTAACATCTGCTTCAACATTAGACTCTAAGTCAAGCTGTAAATACTTAACCCAGTGATTAAAAAAAGGGTGGTTCACAAATAAGTGCACTGGATTTCCCTTTCCATTGTTACGAGGGCAACGACGATATACAGTAATAATTTGTCCTTGTTTTCGTAGTTCTTTTAAATGACGATCGATTGTTCCTTTTGACTTTTCGTAGGTTTTACCTAAATATGTACTACCAGGAAAGCAAAATCCTTTTTCTGCAGCAAACCAACAAAACCGGTCTAAAGCTTTTCTAGTTCCTTCGTGGAGACGGTAAAATTTCTCTCCGTAAAGGTTGATAATTTCTTTAAGTAATTTTCGTTTCATTGATTGATGTTGAGAACGGTTTTCTATGAAACTCTGATAATTTTTCATATAATCAAATTCTTCTGTCGTAAGCATACGCGTAGTAGACATTAGTCTATCCTCTCCTTTTTAGGAACAAAAAAAGACATCGCATCCCAGAAAATAGGAAAACGATGTCGGATTTTTTGATAGACTACGCCCTTGAAATAAATTTAATTATCCGATAAAATAAAGGCGTAACTAAATTTATGTATTAGGACTTCGACAGGTGTTTTCCCTAGCTGTTTTAGGGTGAACGGTGTAAGGGTGTTGGCGCACCACTTGCACACGTTGGAGTCTTTTTATATTCCGCACTGTTTTGGTGACTCTATTATACCGTCTATTAATCTTATAATTCAATAAGAATTCGTGAACTCCTCATAAAACCTCTGTAGATCTCTTTACTTATGATTAAAAATGTCTTCGCTTGGATATACTGCTAATGTTCTAAAAACCTCACTCCAAATGGATTCCTTTACTTAATTATTAATCTTTGAAGTTATAAAGTAAAAAAACAACTACTCTCTTATGTTGTTTTACTGTTTTATATATTGTTTTATATATTTGTTTTATTGTTTTATTGTTTTAGAGGGCCTATAGACACTGATATTACAAGGTTTATAAGCCTAAACTATCACTAATTTTGCGCGAACTATCACTAATTTTGCGCGAACTATCACTAATTTTGCGCAAAACTATCACTAATTTTGCGTGAAACTATCACTAATTTTGCGCGAACTATCACTAATTTTGCGTTGGAAATGCAATTATGGCTTAACTATCACCAATTTTGCGTGGACAATATAAAAATGCTTTAAGTATCACTAATTTTGCGTTGGAAATGCAGACACGCTTCAAGTATCACCAATTTTGCGCATTGAAGTGCAGACTGAGCGTAATAAATTAAGAATATATAAGGTTTTCAGAGTTTAAAACCTTCATGAAGTATCACTAATTTTGCGTGATATTTAAATTATAAGGACAAGTTGCTCTTCAACATGCAATTTACACAGTATCACTTTTATGATATTTTAGTGATAGTTTAGAAAAATATGGGGGATTTTATGAAGAAAACGACTGTCGTTCAACCATATGATCTGGAAAGTATAAATATAAAAAATTGGGTAACTAAATCAAACATCCTCATTGAGAGTACATATAAATTGTCTTTACAAGAGCAAAGAATTCTTTTAATCATGGCATCTAAAGTGCAGCCTAATGATGAAACGTTGAAGACCTATAGATTTCGAGCTAAAGACTTTATCGAAATCGTAGGCAATAAAAAAGGAACAGGTTTTTACTCTTACTTAAAAGAAATCGTGAATGGCCTTCAAACAAAAATTCTTACGATAAAAGAAAAAGGCAGACAAAGAAATTACAACTGGGTAATTACGTCTATTTATGAAGAAAACGAAGGATACATAACATTACAATTTCATCCTAGCTTAAAGTATCTGTTTTTAGAGCTTAAGGAAAAATTTACATCGTATCAATTAGAGAATGTAGTGAGACTCAATTCGGTCTATTCCATTCGTATATATGAGTTGCTTAAGCAATATGAGCGTCTGCGAAAAAGGGAACTCACTCTTGAAGAATTACGTCATTTTTTAGCTATTGAACCTACCAAGTATAAACAGTATGGCCATTTTAAAAGCAAAGTATTAGCAGTAGCTCAAAAAGAAATCAATAATAAAACGGATATCCACTTTGAATTCGTGGAAATAAAAACTGGTAGAAAAGTAACGTCCATAGAATTTATTATTACCAGTTCGCCTGCATTGAGTGGTTCTAGCTCTACTCAAGAGAAAAAACTAGAATTAAATCAATCCTTCTCGAAATTAGAAGACAACACAAACAGCCTTGAGAATGATTTAGCAGGCTTAGGGGTTAAGCCAGAAAAAATAGAGTGGCTTTTATCAGAATTTACACAAGAACACCTAGAAAGAAATATAAGATACACGCAAGATCGTTTGATTACAGGAGATGTGACTCACCCTCATTCCTACGTAGTAAAAGCGATTCAAAAAGATTATGCCCAGGTCTCACAGGAATCAAAACGCATTAACTCTAAAAAGGGTGCAAAAAAAGAATTAGTTCCAGATTTTATAGCACAAGCTAGAGATAAAGA
Source organism: Priestia megaterium (assembly GCF_009497655.1). Classification (NCBI taxonomy): domain Bacteria; kingdom Bacillati; phylum Bacillota; class Bacilli; order Caryophanales; family Bacillaceae; genus Priestia; species Priestia megaterium. The sequence goes on from NZ_CP023319.1 coordinate 62,024, forward strand.
ACAAATTCTTAAGGATGCAACTTTAAAAGAGAAGCAAGAATCATTTTTAAAAGAAAATGGAACTCAAATAGAATTTGAAGAAAAGCTCTTGCAGTTTCAAGAATTAAAAAGAATGCTGATTCTAAGTTCAGATCAACCTACCCAAGAAGAAATAAAAAAAGCCCAAGAAGCAGGCTTACAAGAAGTCATTCGAAATATGGAAGAAGATTATAGTAAACGTGAAAAATTAGGCTTAGAACCAAGAATTGTTAAGGATTTTAAAAATAAAGAGTTAAAAAAAATGTATAAAAACTTTTTACAAAGTAAAGTTTTAAATAGAAATTAGCTATAGAAAAAAAGACGTGTAAAACCTTGCCTTGCAGAGATGGCTTTTACACGTCTTTTTTTTTGCGCTTAGGTAAATTTAATATACATAAAGAAAAAATCATTTTAGCAAGCTTGTTTAACATTTTTGTTATAATAATAGTATATTAAATTTACCTAAAAGATCGGGTGTGTCTTATTTGAATAACTTTATTTTGCTTGGAGATTTCTTATCTCATTTAGTTGAATCTAAAAAAAAGGCTTCTACAATATCAATGTATAAGCATGATCTAAAACAGTTTTTTGAATGGTTAAATGAATCTCATCCCAATATCCCTTCAGAAATTTTGCCAGGAGACAAGAAATATTACGACGAATACTTTACCTATTTAAAAGAAAAAAACTTGTCAGAAGCTAATCTGAGGCGTGTAGCATCACATTTAAATGGCATGTTAAAGTATTATAGCCTCACAGATGATATTGGACTTTTACAAGCAACAACAAAAAAACAACGAGCATTAACTGATACTGATTTTATAACTGAATCGGATGCTTCAATTCTTTTAGATTCAGTTATAAGTCACGAACATTTAAGTGATATTCAATTGCAGATACATAAATATATAGGTCCGCGTAACCATTCCATGTTCATCTTAATGCTTCGTTACGGTCTTACCATTAACGAAGTTGTATCTTTAAATATACAAGACATTAACTTTGCACAGAATACATTAACGGTAAACACAGGCAAATCAAAACGCACCTTAGAGCTTTCTAAACACGATAAGAAAACCATATATGATTACCTATTAACAATCCCTCTGTTATTTAGACCTAAGGATTATACAAATGATCCGTTATTTATTTCTTTTCATCCTCAAAAAATGGTTTATTGGTATGATTACAATTTAAATAAACCTAAAAGGATTAGTATAATCGGTACAAAACGTATGATTGAAAGAGAAGTCAAACGTTCAGGCATACAAGCAATTGTAAGATCTACTCACTTTCGAAACAGTTGTATACTTAACAAAATTCATGATGGATATTCAAACGAACACATTATTTATTACTTTGGATTGTCCAGCCGCCATGCTTTATATCGATTTAAGCGATATCTAAAGACAAAATAAAATATTAAGTTCAACTTATTTTCCACCAAAACATCTTTTATGTAAGTGATTTTTATTTTACAAGTTAAACTTAATTTTATTTTCACCTTATTTAATTTTAGAAAAAATCATTAAGTTTAACTTTAGTTTAACTTAATGATCCACTTTTTAAAATTTAACTGTTTTAAAAAGTCGATTGCGATGAAAACAACCTTCTCAAGCATTACAAATTTAGAATTTGGCGGCCATGTCTTGGTTGTATAACAACAAATTTCTTGTAAAATCATCTAGAATTTAATTAGATTTATTATTCTAGGCTAAAATCTAGAAGAAGTTCACTCTAGATTCGTTGAAAACCCTTTATTTTCAATGGTTCATTGTATTTCTAGCTTTTGCTATAAAATTTAAATAACTTAGAAAAAATTAAGATTAATTTTAACTCGAAAAATAATTCTATAAGAATTGTATAAACAAAAAAGAAGTTCCATTAAACCAACGTAATAAATCCAGAAGATATAGGTATATAGGATTTATATTATCTTACACAAAATACTTGAATTAAAGTTAGAGAAAGTACATTCTAGATTCGTCTGAAGCTATTTTATATCAAGCTTTCTAGGTACTCTAGTTTCTTTGGACTTTAGGAGAGGAAAAGATGTGAATCAGTTGTTAACAAAGATATTTCTTAACAGTTAAAACTCCTTTTTTGCAGACATTGGCTAAAACAAAGTTTTAGTCGAGTAGAGTTAATGTTGATCCTTAAGTTGCTTTTTTTTGAACTTTATATATAATCTATCTACATTTAAAATAAACAGTTTTACTCTTGAAAAGTTTATGATTTCATCTAGAATTGAAAAGGAAGAATAAAAGGCCTAGCGAAAGAAAAAGAAAAATGTACATAAAAAACAGGAATATAAAGTAATTAATAGAATTTTACTAGAAATATAAATCTTGAATAATATCTCGCAAAACCGCATTCTAGAATTGCCATTAACACTGATATATCAACTTCAAAGTATATCTAGATTTTTATACAGAAAGGAGAATCCTAGAAAAATGCATGAAAAAAATAAAGATGAAGTAGTCTATACTTTGAAAGACACAGTAAAGCTAACTGGATTAAGTGTAGATCTTATTCGCTTATATGAAAAAGAATTCAATCTCCAAATTCAACGAACAGAAGGCGGACATAGGCGCTATAACAAACAAAACATCGATTTATTAACTGAAATAAAAAAAAGAATTCAAGAGCAAAACTGGAGCTATAAGATGATAAACCAGTGGCTTCAAGGAGAAATTGTACCGGAGACAGTGGAAGTTCAATCAAACCTTGAAAAAAAAGTACAATCCCTTGAAGAAAAAGTTCAAGAGTTGCTTAATCGCTCTGAAAAAGATGAGCAATTTCAATTAGCGCTTATCCAACGACTAGATGAACAAGGAAGCCTTATAAAGAAACTTACAGAAAAACTAGACCACCAAGACAAATACATTGAAAACAATCTAGAGAAACGCGATGAGAAATTGACTAGTGCCATACGTGAAATTAGTGATACAAAAAAACTTATCGCGGCCGCCCAAGAAAATCTTGATTCAAAACCAAAAGGATTCTGGAGTAAGATTTTTGGGGGTTAATACGTTACTTAAAGGATAAAAGCAGTAGGGTTTTTTGTGCATTACAGAAAATCCTGCTGCTTTTATCCTTTATTTTCGATGAATAAATAGTAAATTTTAAGATTTTATGTTTAGTTGCCAGAAGAAATTTATTATTGTTAAACAATTCTATAAGTTCTTGAAGGGGAATTTACAGGTGTGGCAGCTTTTACTAATACAGTTTGTCCATTTGATGGCATCCTATTTTTAAACACGTAAACTCTGGTTTATCCGCCTGGAGTACCACGTCCTCTAGAAGCTTTTCTTAGCACGATACTTCTTTCGTTATTTGAATCAAGTACCCAATGAAAATACCATAGCTGTCGTAGAAACTGCCTATTGGTATCTTGATGGCGTTCATCAAATATACAATGATTGATTTGCTCTGTCCAACATAAATATCGACCACTAGAAATTCTCCATTGTTTATGTGATCGGTATCTAATTCCTACGCAAGATCCACGGTTTATTATTCCTAAAAAGAAATGTGTGTCTTTGTAACATTTTTATTGTAAAAGATACGTAAAATTTATCAATAATCCATTTATGGAACTGATATTCTTATAGGCAATTAGAGGAGAGGTGCAATTTCAAATGGATGAAAAAGTTGTTATCTTTATGCACATTCCTAAAACAGGGGGAACCACACTTAATAATATTTTTAAAAAGTTCTACTCTGAAAATGAAATATACGATCATGTTCCTTTAGAAGAGATGAATAAACAGTTTAGCCAATTAAAAGAAGAAGATAAAAAAAACATAAAAGCTATATCCGGCCATCATTTCTATGGAATACATGAATTTTTTTCTCAACCCTATGTTTATTTTAGTATGATGCGTCATCCGGTTGAGCGTGTCATATCATTATATTTTTTTTTGAAATCGTATCCAGGGTATTATGAAGAGAACATGAAACATATGTCTTTTGAAGACTACCTTGATTGGGACCCTCAAGCTACAAATGGCCAAACTAAACAAATTTGCGGGGTGAAATCTCAACTAAGCGTAGAGAAAGCGAAAGAAAACTTGCTGGAATTTGGATCAATAGGAATAACAGAAATGTTTAACGAATCGCTTCTGCTACTAAAGAAAAAATTCAAATGGGGAAATATTAAATATAAGAAGGTGAATGTGACAAAATCTCGCCCTTTGCTCAACGAAGTCCCCATTGATATCATTAAGAAAATAGAAAAGCACAATGAGTTGGATATAGAGCTGTTTCAGTATATAAAATCTAATTTCATCAAACAAATAAATGATTTATAGAAATAAAAATGAAAGCTCTCAATAGAAAGAGCTTTCATTTAATATATAAGAAAAGGTTACCTTATTAAAAAAATGCGGTATCAAATCCCATATATAGTTAGTTCAATTTTTTATGATAAAGGGATTATGTCTCATTTAATTAATATAGACATATAAGCTTCATACACTTTGTATAAGGTTCATATAGGTCTTTTAAATAGTTACGTGTTATTTGAATAATTTGAGGGCTCTTATCATCCTTTTTAAGCCTTAGCATTAAATCATAAGCCATTGTCCTTTCTTTACGTACCAAACGTAGCAAAACCAACAAATCATACGTATGAAAGCATGAAAGTTCATTAAAAGGCTTCTCAACGTCCTCTAAGACCACAAATTCTTTAAGCTTTGGCCTTTTTATATTTAAATCAGCCCCACAAAAAGGGCAAATATTTTCTAATCCTTCTGTCCCACAATAACTACAATAACTACATATCAAGCTATATTCACCTCATTTACTAAAAGGAAAAGTAGGCTTAAGCCTACCTAACTAGCCTTAAAGGCTGTTTTAGCTTTTAGGGTTTTCCTTATCTAGCCGTTTTTGTCTTTGATTCACAATACGTTCACTTACAACCTTTTTTGCAAGTTTAGTTTCTTCTAACTCTTGAAGATCCGTTGTCATAATTCCCCGATAGCCATGGTGAAAATACAATCCATTCATGAATTCGATGAGAATTTGTGTGTTTTTATCGGCACTATTGGTTCCTAATCTAATTTTTTTAGTTCGCTTTTTAATGCACCATTGAGATTTTCACTAACAGTTTCCGTAATGTAATCTAACGACCATTCTTTCTTTTTTTCTTCTCGATACTTTTTACAGATATCCATAATTGCTTCTCCAGGGAAACGAAGTTTATGTTCAGCCATATAATCTTGGATGTATTGATCCGTTTCTTTATCAAGTGTAATCATACGTCATTGTGTTTCCATTACTCCTCTACATCTCCCATCAGTTCATAGATAATATCGTTCATCTTTTCAATTGATATCGCACATTGTTTCATCATTTCGATGTTCTGATGAACGATTGCTTCTAATCTTTTTTCTCTTTCTACTTGTTCATCAAAAAAAGCTAATATTTCAAATTGTTCTTTCAAGAATTGTTGACGGGACATCCCATTTTCTTTCGCAAGTGCATCAACTTTTTGCATAGCAACCCGATCAATATTTCGTAAAAAGATATCCATGAAATCATTCCTTTTCTATCAAATTGCAAAATTTCCAGTACGAGTAGAGAAGAGCATAAGGGGTTTTTGATATCACATGGCTGTGATATGCTGGGCAAAGCCCAGCAAAACAACGTTTTTACCCTCAAAAAAGTGACCCCACGAAAACTTCCAGTCTGTCGACCTGCTGTTGACCTAAAGAGCAAAAAAAGCGCATAATGTCGACCTAGTGTCGATATCAAAACTTACACCTTTTTGTAAATGTTGACCTACTGTCCACTCAAAGTACCCTCAGATCTTATGAAGTTTTAACGAGTTTTTGAAAAATTTCTTGATGATAATTCGTGAAGTTTTGAGAAGAAGTCTGAGTAGTTTTTTTATAAAAACCGATTGCTTCTTTCATCGAAGAAACGTTTAATTTTTGTAGAATGCTGCGTCTTTGAGTCTTAATTGTGTTCTCTTCTTTGAACAAAATATCTTACATTTCTTTAACAGAATGGCCATCAAGTGCAAGAGCAAAAACGTCTTGTTCTGATGACGTAAGTTGTTTCAAAAAAAGTTTTTCTTTAAGCATCTGACATTCTTCTTCAACACACTTAAGACGCTCCACTTCTTGTACTAAATCCGAAGCAACACTTAAAATGTTTTCGATACCTATCGATAATTTTTCGGTTTGATCCATGATAAGACCCTCCTATTTTTTGAGGGCAACCCATGTTATAATTAAAGTCCATATTAAGTTCTACATGGGGTGCTTCCTTTGCAGAGGAAGTGCCCTTTCTTTGTTTACTTTTCTTTTCTTACTTTCTTCACATGCTCTTCTAATAAAGCCTTTACATACTTCGTAATACTTGTATCATTTTCTACAGCTAAGAAACGTAACTCCTTGTGTAACTCTTCTGGAATATCACATGTAAGTCTTCGATTACCTTCTTTAACCCTGCTCATATGCTCTCCTTTTCAAGCAACGTATTTAAGTTGCAACGTTGCTTTTGGTTAATTTTAAAGGATATAATTTCCAAAGTCAATAAAATAATCGTGCTGTCATTGGACAAGCATACAAGCAACTTATTAGCAATTACATAACTTGTACTAATTATATAAAAGGAAGTGCATTAATTGAAAAAATCAAGAAAGAGAAAATACAGATATAACTATAGTTACTCAGTCCAATCGCAGGGTGATCCTTCGGTTAATGTTTATGGTATCTTTACTCCGGGTTCTGCACCCAGTGATAGTAATGGCCGGCAAAATAGATTTAATCGAGACATTGCCTCAGCTAATCAGATATGGAATAGTGGAGGTGAATGTAATATAAACTTTATTTCACAACCTATAATCGAAGTAAATACAGTAATAGATGCAACCAATTTAAGTACTAATGAAGCATTTAGAGGACCTGTTGAGAATCTCATCAATCAAGTTAAACAAATGAATGGGAATCAACCTGGCATATACGTTGTTTACACAAGTGGCAATGATTTTGCATCTCCTTCAGGTAATAGTCGACCTATAGGTGTTGGTGGAGTAATAATTGAGAATTTTAGAGTTGAAAACGGTGTACCTCAATTTACACTCTTTGGATCCATTGCATTGAGTAACAGAGCTTTGAGTGCTCCTTTTGCATTTGCACATGAAGCAGGACATGCTTTATTTACTCAGCTTAATAACCAACCTGTTAATAATGTATTCATGTTTGAATCTATAGATCCTACGGGTCCTTTTATTGATTCTGCAGGAAATATTGATACAGCCCACAGTAACCTTACAGGTAATCTCATGGCTCCTATACTTCCTAACAGTACTCCAACTATTAATCCGTTACAGTGTCAAAAAGCTAGCATGAGTAGAATATTTCAATAATCTTAATAGGAATTTAAGATCGTTATTGTTAAAGAGTAGAGATTTTTAAGTGGTTTTCTTGAAAATCTTACTAGTACCTTGTATAGACACTAGCATATATTGAATTAAATAAAGTTCATTTGTTTCAAGATACTCATCATATAACATGACAAGTATACAAACATTATTTTTATTAGAGAATATATTATATAGAAAAACCAACAAAAAAGTGAATTTCTCAACGTTTAAAGGTATGAATGCTTTACTTGTTGCTAATGCTGAGGACCTTGTAAGTCCCTCAGCATTCAGAGCCACTAATCCTAATATACTACTATTCCTATTTCTCAAACTGATACTTTTGTAAAAGTTACATTTCCAAATGAACAATTTGATATAGGTAATAATGAATATAATGCAGCTACTTCAACATTTATACCTGAGTTTAATGGTGTATACGCGTTTAATGCATCAATCTTCTTTCAGCCAGATAATCCAAATATTGATTATGAAGTAGAATTAGTTTTTTTAGTAAATGGTTTATTATTAGATGCTGAGGTTGAGTTTCTTGGGGCATCTAGTCGTTTTGATGGTTTCATAGAGATCAATGACATACTTCAATTAAATGCTGGAGATAGAGTAGAAGTTTTAGTTGTTAGTACTACTCCAGGTAGAATTAGAGCAGACAACAGAATATACTTTGCTGGAGCTAGATTCCCCTCTACAAAACAATAATTTAATTTTATAATTATACCCATAGTTAACATAATCAATTTTTCCGGAAGACATCACAAAAAAGAAACCTCTTGGGAGAAGGGTTCTAGATGAGGCCTTGTTTCTTCTTTATGCAGCTTTTTATACATCCTTGATTTATCAACGTTAAACGTATAAATCAAAAGCAGGGAGATGAATAAAAAGCGCACCTTTTATTCATATGCTCATACATAAAAACACAGTATTTATTGTAATATTATTTTTTTATGTTACATTATGTAAAAATAACATTATTATTTACTTGCTGTGTTATTCATTCTTCGACGAGTGTGAATCATAAAAAAGCAACCTCTCTCCAATGCCAATAGGTATGAGGTTGCTTCTCTTATCTTGAAACTCTTCTTATGCTTTCATTTTATTGTTTTCTAGAACTTAATGTTATACCTTCTAAAACATAATTCCATGTTTCCAGGTCATTAGGGAGTCTCGGTACTTTGACTGCACATACTTTATCAATTCCCCAATTAATTTCACTTACACCCTTGAATCCTTCTTCAGGGCATAGAATAAGAATATTAAAATTACCTTTAACAATCTGTTCTAAAATTGCTTGTAATTCTAAAGATTGCTCATAGGTAGCAGCCCATCTAATAAATAAAACAGATTCAGAAGTTGTGATTTTTTCTATAAAACGATTAATTCGATTTGTAAGTTTTTCTTTATAGGAGGTGTATGTGGCACTCCAATGTTGATGTGGAATGATTTGGAAATCGTGGACTGAAATAATATTATAATGAGTATCCTCTATTAAATAAGATTGCACCCCTTCAATTAAGACCCCATCATCGGCAAATGCAAACGCTCCATCAGTTAGTTGCATGTTTTCAAGTTCCATAAAATTGTTGAATTTATTTTTCAGTAACCTATTAACATCAGAAAGTGATAGAGATACACTCCAGTCTAGTGGTCCAGAGAATGTCCTTAAATTTAAGCGTTTTAATTCCATTGCAGGATTACAAGCACTGCCTAAGCTAACAATTACATCGTATGATCCCTTAATTTCTTTTAGGTTCAACAGAATTCTCCTTTTTTATGACCTACTATATTAAATAGTGAATTGAATTGTACTAGTTGTAAAAAATATTAAATACAAAAGTGAAATTACAGAAAAAAATCCTTTTTAAACATTCTTTAAGTGCTAATAGTTTGGTTTATAATCTTTCGTTTTGTATATATCATGCATTACTTTTAAACTAGTTGATTTAATTAAAATATTTATAGAACAAACTATCGGGTACATTGGGCTTTTTGGGTTGATAACTTCTCATAACGCACATTGGACATTCAGAAATAAAATAATTTGTAACTTTAGGGTCGTCGTAACCGCCCCTATGGAGCCAAGCATGAAACATAGAGCCTATAAGCAGGCCGGCAGTTACATTCGGTTGTTGGAGTTGATATACATTAACAATCATAGATAACGGAGTTTGAGTCTTAGTGACTGTCGGTGGTAATTGTATTGTTATAGGAGAAGGGGTGTATATCCAATCTATCCTAGCTCTTTGGGATCGGCGAAGCCCATTGTCTTTAATGACTTCTGTCAATTGTTCCATAGCTAAATCTGTGGCCTGTTTTCCGTCTGTAACATTAACACCAAAATAACGTAAAGGCTGTAAGTTTTTCACCGCATATGTGTTCGTGCAATCAGCCAATTGTGATACACCATTATTAAATCCATTGTTCCATTTTTGTGTTAGATGCAACGACCAGTTAAATAATACACCTTTAATAGTGTCTTGAATTTTTTGTACCTGGTCTGGAGTAAACTGCTTGGAAATATCAAAGAAAATAGTTGGTGGTAAGTCAGAGATGCCTTGGGGGATAGGGACTGCAAAAGCTATTTCTCTATAAATTTGTAATGGAAGGTATTGTAAGAACTCTTTATCTTGATTTTTTTGAATAGATTTCTCTAAATTTTGTTTACTATTCGTTAGCAATGTTATGTTCCCCTTTGTAAAAAGGTATTTATATTAACAGAATATGCTACCAATCAAAAAGAGTTTGGACATGCTTAAAAGGAAAATATTTATTATTTTACTTCTCTTAAATAAAGAAGCATTTTTATCATCGTACAAGCATTCCTTGATCTAATGAATAATATATCAAGAACAATAGACAGAAAGGGTGGTAAAAATCATTAAGAACGATAAAGGTAAAAGAGAAAATGACTGCGTTCAAAATCAACCAGGACTCCCACTAGCTACTACAGTTAATTTAGCAGTTGTAGGTGATAGTCATGTAGGTTTTTTAAACAGTCAAAGTATGTTTAATACCCTTTTGCAAAGAGTAGTGAACAATGGTAATAAACGATATATTATATTTGGTGGAGATGATGTACACGCTTTAGGTGCTTCTTCAATACAAGTAGCTGAAACATATTACCAACAGTTCACTAATATTTTAAATAATGTTTTAGGATCAATTCCCTTCAGATCTTCTATAGGAAACTGGGAGGCTACTAACAGAAATAACAGTAGAGCTTTATTTCGACAGTACATCAATCGTTATTTAATTGGCTATAGAGTTATTCCTGGAACACAAGGGTTGGTGCGTCATGTTTGGTTAGATAATGGTCGAGGCGGGGTATTTAGCCAGGATAGCTTAAACTTGCTAAGTAACTTAGATCCTAACTATTATTACATTATTGATTTTCATTGGCCTTTGAGAGTTCCAGGTATAACTACGGAAATACATGGTGATCATGTTATGACTCAAATGCAGACAAACATGTTTTTTAATGCTATACCCTCTAACGTAAGGAACAAAATTTTAGCGATTTTCACTCATCATGCACATAAATTTTTTGCTAACTCAGTTACAATCAATCCTAACTTTCCTAATACCTCGTTTTTTGTAACTGGATGTTCAGGGGACTATGCATGTATATCCAGCGAGAGAGGATACTATGAATTAAATTTAACAGTCCAAAATAATATAGCTACTTTGCAAACCATAAAAACTCGCGTTCAATAGCTTGAGGAATAAAGAAGACTACATTAAGAGTAGGTAGGGTAACCTTAGGCAACTTTCCATTCTCAAAATGCAAAAATCGCCAGCTTATATAACTAGCGAAAAGCTGCATTTATTATTTCATTTGTATAAGTTTACTTTTTATAACATATTATCTCCTTCATCTCACAACTTACTATTTCTTAGTACGTATGATCGTGTTACATTAAAAGATAAAACTATTCCTTTGATCTTTAAGGAAGATAGTTTTATCTTCTTTTTACAATATGTCTCCATCAATCCGGAAAGGGAGGATTTTATGAGTAACATTATTAACTTTAATAAGTTTCAAAGACATAAAATAATGAAGAAATTTCTTCGTTGCGCTTTAGTAACAGGAGCAATTATAATCTGCTGCATGCTTGCTTATTTACTAATCTTAATAGAAATATATTTTCCTGCTCATTATCCCATTTATATTGAAGCTAAACCATAATAATTGTGTTCTTAACCTCTTATGAAAGATACTCAGTCTGGTTTGTTTATATAATGACTTCCTATTTCTAATTATTTACTAAGATACAAATTTTAGTTCATCCGTTAAACGCAAAAAAGCTTCTTTGTCTTTATTCTTTAAGGACTGATCAATTTCTTCAAGAATTTTACCTCTTTTGAATTGTTTCGCTACTTGACTTAAAAACAATTCAGCTAATATTTCATCAGATATATTTTTTTCAAGTTGACTCATTTCGTTGGATATATTATTTTCCATAAACGATTAACCCCTTTATCATTTCTCTTTTAAAAATAGTGTTTCCTTTTTTCATTGTTTTAATACGAGGTTAATAGATAAATTAGTACATAGAAGAATGTGGAATAAAAGATATCTTGACATAAAGAATAATATTTATTTCAAAGCTCTAAGGGTAAAACATAAACTAGCTTAAACAGTTTACATATTCATTGCATCCTCATGTTGTTTTACTAATTTATAAAACGTTGTCTTTTTTACATTCGCTTCCTTCATTGCCTGTACGGCTGTAATTTCATTTCGTTTCCAACGGTTATAAGCCTCAATAAAATCTTGGCTAACTTGGGCTTTAGGACGGCCAAAAGATATACCACTCTTCAGCGCAGCATTAATTCCTTCTCGCTGGCGTTTACGAATACGATCTCGTTCTTCTTGCGCCATCCAGGACAAAATTTGAAGAACCAAATCTGCAATAAAGGTTCCCAAACTATCCTTATACTGAGTCGTATCCAGCAAAGGCATATCCAAGACAACAATGTCTGCCTCAATTTCTTTCGTAATAGCATTCCACTCTTGTAAAATTTCTTCTTTGTTACGACCAAAACGATCTAGTGAATGAATGTAAAGAATATCTCCTTTACGAATCATTCGTTTTAGTAATTGGTACTGTTCTCTATTGAAATTTTTTCCACTTTGTTTATCCATGAAAATATCTCGAGGAGATATGCCCACTTCTTCCATGGACTGAAGTTGTCGTCCTTCATTTTGATCTCGGCTGCTTACACGGATATATCCAAATTTTCTATTTTCCATTTTTATACTCCCTTTTGTGTCTATCTTCTTTTTATTCTACCAAAAACGTTCGCAAAAGTGTATGAGATAAAGAGAACGTTCGTAATTATTTTTCTTACTTAAACGAACGATAAAAACAGTAGATTTCTTATATAAAAGGAAAGTTCGTAAAAGTATACTTTTACGAACTTTCCTTTTATATATTTATTAAATGTATAGAAGTATTTCCTTAGTGATTTAAACATTAGCCAAATAACTATGTCATGAACAATACATAGGAAATTGATATTATATCCCCTATTAAATTAATGTGATAAGAAGAAAGGTCTAAATTTATGCAGAGATTATTTAATTACAGTATTTATTAATAAAAAACATTAAATTATATGTCTTTAACGTGCAGAGAAACGCTCTGTAAGGAATTTAACTTTTGTTTTACATACAATGGGGGGATTAGATACAAATTTTCAGCAATTAAGAAAAGAGATTAGCACAACTTTTATAAAGGCATTTATATTAAGGAGAATATTTTATTTAAGATTTTAAGTTATTAATACATGAAATGGTGGAGATCTTTAAACATTGTTTCTCGTTACAGAAGAGTCCATTCGGTTAAGGTCTATGAAAGTTGACCGTTTTTTGGTCATCACCTGTTTGTTCGAATCATCCTCTAAAGACCCAGTACCATCACATTGTACTATTGAGCAGATTCAAAGAACGCTTTTTCCGTTACGTCTCCTTCAACATCAGCAGCTTCTGCTGATCCAGAAGAACCTCCTAAATTCGGTAGAGCTAATGGAGTCGCTAACTAAATAACTAAACCTACGGCAGAAGCTACCACAGCTTATTTCGCTTTTCTTATTCAATCTCCTCCTAATTTTATTTAATAGAAATAAAAAAGCAGTTTGCAAATGCAAACTGCTTTTTTGATGACCCGTACGGGATTCGAACCCGTGTTACCGCCGTGAAAGGGCGGTGTCTTAACCGCTTGACCAACGGGCCAGTATCAATTTATAAGTTAAATTCAATTACTATAAAACATGATGGGCCTAAGTGGACTCGAACCACCGACCTCACGCTTATCAGGCGTGCGCTCTAACCAGCTGAGCTATAGGCCCTTTACTTGGATTTGGAGCGGGTGATGAGAATCGAACTCACGACATCAGCTTGGAAGGCTGAGGTTTTACCACTAAACTACACCCGCATATTTTAAAGTGGCGGTCCCGACGGGAATCGAACCCGCGATCTCCTGCGTGACAGGCAGGCATGTTAACCGCTACACCACGGGACCAAAATAGAAAATGGCGGAGGAAGAGGGATTCGAACCCCCGCGGGCTTTAACACCCCTGTCGGTTTTCAAGACCGATCCCTTCAGCCGGACTTGGGTATTCCTCCGTGTACTGTATGGTGGAGCCTAGCGGGATCGAACCGCTGACCTCCTGCGTGCAAGGCAGGCGCTCTCCCAGCTGAGCTAAGGCCCCATAAATGGTCGGGAAGACAGGATTCGAACCTGCGACCCCTTGGTCCCAAACCAAGTGCTCTACCAAGCTGAGCTACTTCCCGTTTATGGCGCGCCCGAGAGGAGTCGAACCCCTAACCTTTTGATCCGTAGTCAAACGCTCTATCCAATTGAGCTACGGGCGCTTATTAAAATGGTGCCGAGGGCCGGACTTGAACCGGCACGGTAGTCACCTACCGCAGGATTTTAAGTCCTGTGTGTCTGCCAATTCCACCACCCCGGCAGGACTTATACGTGGAGGCGGCAACCGGATTTGAACCGGTGATAAAGGTTTTGCAGACCTTGGCCTTACCACTTGGCTATGCCGCCAATATATATATG